>JALHUM010000164.1 GCA_022865905.1 Anaerolineales bacterium
AATTGACGCCGCTCACACCGAAGACGGCCAGCATGATCCCCAGCACCACCAGCGTGACCGTCAGCCCAAAGAACATCCCGCCGAGCAGCTTGCCTGCCAGCAGCGCCGGCAGACGCACTGGCGCTAATAACAACCGCTCCATCGAACCAATCCGCCGCTCGAACACGATGACGATGGCCTCCATCGAGCTGGTGCCGAAGAGCAGCGTCAACGCCAGCAGGCCGGGCACAAGCTCGCGCAAATCACCCGGGTTGCGGATGGCAAAGGCCAGCACGAAGGCGAAGGGGAGAAGGATGCCCCAACTGATGTTCGGTGGCTTGAAATAGTAAGCGCGCAGGTCTTTCAAAGCGATGTAATAAATACCTCGCAGGTCATCCGCTAGCATTGCCCGGCTCCTTTCCGCCTTTTTCGGCCAGCATGATTTCACGGTCCAGGCCAGTCAGCCGGACGAAAACATCTTCCAGCGTCGGGCGGATTGTGTTGAGAGCCAGCAAGCGCCGCCCTTTGGCCCGCGAAAGTCCCATTTGTACCGCCTTCGCAACATCGCGGTCTTCGAACCGGCGGGTTTCGGCACCGTTGGTTTCGCTTTCGAACGTAATTTCAATGATGTTTGTGTTTTGGGCTGTCTTTTTCAGCCCCTCCACCGTATCCAGCGCAACAATTTGCCCTTGAACGATGATGGCAATGCGATCGCACAACCGCTCTGCTTCTTCCATGTAATGCGTGGTCAGGAAAACCGTCACGCCCTGGTCGCGCAGTCCGGCGATCATCTTGCGCAGGGAACGCGCATTCATCACGTCCAGGCCGGTGGTCGGCTCGTCCAGAAAAATCAACGGTGGACGGTGCGCCAGGGCGGCGGCGATGGTCAATGCCCGTTTCATGCCGCGCGAGAGTTTGGCAAACGGGGTGTCGCGTTTCTCGCCCAGCCGGAAATGCTCCAATAGCTCCCCGGCGCGCGGCCGCCATTCTGCGCGCGGCACGCCGTATAACTGCATGGAAAACTCCAGGTTGCTGTAAGCAGACAGCTCATCGTACAGGTTCGACCTTTCTGGTACGACGCCGATCTGCTTTTTGATGCGGGTCACATCCCGGAACAGGTCGAATCCCAGGATACTGGCCCGCCCCGAGGTGGGTTGTGTCAACCCGGTGAGCATGCGGATCGTGGTCGTTTTGCCAGCCCCGTTGGGACCCAGGAAACCGAAGATTTCGCCAGGCTGCACCTGAAAACTGACGTGATCTACAGCCACCACCGGTTTTGCCCCACGCTGGCCCTGCTCATAAACTTTGGTCAAGCCCTCGACTTCAATGGCGTTGGACATTTACTTTGCCTCCAGTTCTGCCAGAACATCATCCCTGCCCCGCGCCGCTGCCCTCACGAAATATTCCCTGCCCAGGAACAATCGCTGGCGTTCGAGCGGCGCTCTGGTGATCGGCGAGGAACTCAACTGCGTGGCGTGACAGCGGATGGCGGCCAGCTTCGCCTCCCATGTTTCGGAGATGTCCACTGCCAGCTCGATGGCCTCGTCCGGCACGGCCCGGCTCAACATCTACTACGAGCACGTTGAAACCCGCGGCCTCGCCCATCACCTTGAGCGGACGCCCGATGTGTCCGCTGCCGACGATGATCAGTTGCGGCGGGGGTAGAAAGGACTGGATGAAAACGCGTACCTCCCCGCCGCATAACGTTCCGATTACCTCGGGTCCCTCTTCGGTGAGCGAATAATGGGTCAGGCGCGGCTGGCCATTGGCCAGGGCGAGGCGGGCATCTGTCAAAATGGCCGCCTCCAATTTCCCGCCGCCGCCGGACCCGGCTGTCGTATCATCGTCTAACAGTACAATTTGCGCGCCTACTTTGGCGGGCGAAGCGCCTTTGACCTCGATCACCGTCGCCAGCACAGCGGAACGTTTTTGTTGCATGGCTTCGGCCAGTGTGAGAATTGGATTTCGCATGGTGATTTCCTGTTCCACAACCTTTACCCACACCGACGGCGCAACGCGGCCTCGACTTTTTTGATGAAGATCATCATGAAATGCTGGATTTCCTTCGGGTCATTTCGTTGAGCCACTTGAAGTAACTGGCGCACTTCCGCTTCTTCCAGGATGACCAGTGTCTTTTCGATTTGTTCTTTGGCCATACCAGCCTCCTACAGGATGCTCAACAACGCGGCGGCGGCTTCATTAATCTCATCCGCGGTTGTGAAATAGCCAGGGCTGAAGCGCAGCGCACCGGTCTCCAGCGTGCCAGCGGTGCGATGCGCCTGGGGCGCGCAATGTAGTCCGGCGCGGGTTGCGATATCGAAGACTTGATCGAGTACCGCGGCAAGTTGATCGGGGACATACCCCTCGACAGTTACAGATGCAATCGCCGTGCGTTGGGACAGGTCTGGCGGACCGAGAACTATAAGACCTGGCGCCTCGCGCAGCGCGTCGATCAGCAAAGCGGTCAAAGCCATCTCGTGCTGGCGGATCTGCTCTATCCCTTGTTCCAACACAAAGCGTACCCCGGCCAGCAGACCCGCGATGCCAGCGGCGTTCTGAGTTCCGGCTTCGAGGCGCAAAGGGAGCGCCTCCGGCATGCTCTCCGGCGCTGATTCCGCCCCTGATCCGCCCTCGACCCATGTCTCCAACGCAATGTCAGGGCGGACGACCAGCCCGCCTGTACCGTGAGGACCGAACAGTCCCTTGTGGCCTGGAAAGGCCAGCAAGTCTATGTTCATTACCGCCATGTCAATCGGATACGCGCCAGCCGTTTGCGACGCGTCCACCAGGAAGGGGATGCCATGCTTGCGGGCCAGTGCACCGATCTCGGCCACGGGCAGGATCGTCCCCAGCACATTGGAGGCGTGCAACATGGCAATCAGCCGCGTTGACGGTCGGATGGCCGCTTCCACGTCGGCAAGTGCAAGAGTACCGCCCGGGGCGCAGGGGACGGCTGTTACCGCCACCCCGCGCCGCTCCAGCGCTTTGAGCGGACGCCACATGGCGTTATGCTCGATGGAGGATGTGATGACGTGGTCGCCCGGAACCAGTAGACCTTTGAGCGCCATGTTAATAGCCTGGGTGGCGTTCATGGTGAAGGCCACGCCCGCCAAGTCCGGCGCATGGAATAGTTCGGCTATGGCAGAGCGCGCCTGGTCGGCAATGTGCGCGGCTTCCTCCTCGCGCCGATGGCCGCCGCGTCCGGGGGTTGCGCCCAATTCCCGCATGAAATGATCTACTGCCTGGTAGACTGCCTCCGGTTTGGGCCAACTCGTGGCAGCGTTATCCAGGTATGCGCTCATGGTTTTCGTCCTCCGCAAGCATATCCAAGGCGATGCCGCGCTGCAGGGCGGCGGCGCGCGCGCGCGACCAGCACATCCCGGAAGAAGGCAATCGCGCCATCTCCATCGCGATCTATGGCAATTCGCTTCAGTTCGATCACCTCCGGCGCTTCGAGCATTATCCAGATTCGCCGCGGGGCAGATGGCGGTTTGCTCATAAATGGCTCTCTCAATTCAACATGGCTTTCAGCTGAAATGATTCTTGAGGAAGGCCAGCGCAACTTCAGCGTCTTCGTCAAGCAGGATCTGCAAGAACTCAATGATCTCTTCATCTTCCGTCTTCAGGTTGTTGACTTTTTCATATATTACTTTCCTTGTCTAACTGTTGTACGTTCAGGTTGGCAGTTGAAGCGCTTCTTGCAGCCAGCTAATGACTTCATCCTTTTTCGGGAAACGCCCAACGCAAACTAATTTTTCATTCACCACCAGGCTCGGTAGAATCACCACCTGGGTAATCTTCTCGATCTCGGAAAGCTCTTTTACCTCCGTGACGCTCACTTCCAGACCAGGATATTCCCTGCACAGTACATTTTGAGCCGCTATTATGGTTCGCTTGACTGCATAACGCTGAGGATTTTTGTAGCTGAGTATCTTGACGTTAATCATCGTTGTCTTTCTTCTCTCATCACTTCTGGGGCTTGAAATTCATGAGTTGGAAGCGAACCAGGATCTCAGAACAGCATTCAATTACGCAAGCCGGGTTGATCCGGTAGAGGACCTGCTTACCAACGCGACGGCGGCTTACGAGGTTGGCGTGGCGCAGAATGGCTAGGTGGTGGGATATAGTGGGCTGCGTCACCGGCAATCGCTCCTGGATTTCGCTCACGCTCATCTCGCCTTCCCTGACGAGCGCCAGGATGCACTGGGGCGTCTCGTCGGCCATCGCGCGCAGAAAATCATCCAGGTCACAACACGCTTCAGCGTTCATCGTTCAGTCGTATATTTATTGATTTGTATTCGCTTCTGGTAAACGCGCACCTTTTTTCTCGCAGTCTATACACAGGTCTGTCTTGCGGTTCGTCCAATAGACCAGGCCACAACCAGGGCAGGTGACCTTGCGCAGAGCACTCAAAGTACTCTTGGCACTCGGCCTGAGCTCGGGCGGCAGGTCTAAGAACGGGTCTTTGACGCAGGTGCACATCGGCAGTTTGCCAGACGCTGGAGTCTCCGGTGTGTCGGGTTTATCCTTTTGCTTATCCATGTAAGCATCCTCCTAACTAATGGCCGGGGCTTCGATGATTATGGCTTCCAACCCGGCGCGCAGATCGGCGTACTGCGGTTCAGCCAATGGGGGGCAGTCGGCCAATTTCTTCTGCGCTGTGGCAAGTTTCAAGGCGAAGATATAGCAGGTTGGCTCCCCGCACTGTTTACAGTTAGTCTGCGGCAACAGTTTGTAGATTGCCATCGGCGTGGGACGCTGGCGGGTGGTGGTGTCAGGGGTGATCTCAGCCCGGCGCTCCCACGTGTGGTTCACCAGGTCGATTAGCCCCTTAAGTTCCTTTTCTGCCCCGTCACGGTCTTCGACGTTGCTGGTAGCAATCTCGTAAGCGTGAAAGGCGACGTTGTGCCCGCCCTTCTTCCAGGTCAGGGCGATTGCAGTGGGATGATAGACTGCCCCGCGCAGCGTTGCATTGAGATAAGGCAGGATTTCAGAGATGTCCGCTGTCAGGCGTGCCCGAGCTGCGTAGCGTTCAGCTCCCGGCTCGCAGGGGGGGGGTGAAGACTTCAAGGTCGTATTTTTCGATTAACATCAAGCCCTACCACAGCGAAATCTTATTTCGCCATATCTGCGGCCTGCTGCAATGCCGCTTCGATTTTCTTCGCGCCGCGATAACCGATCATCATGACCTGCTCATCGATGACCAGAACGAGGATGCTCATCACGTCGTAGGACAAAATTTTCTCTACATCGGTGACGTATTCCACACGGGCATCCAATTTCAGCCGCGCAACCAGCCTTTGCACATCCGAGAACAAACTTTTGCAGGCAGCGCAACCTGCGCCGAGTACTCTGACATTCATTTCACAACACCAGGTTGAACAAATAGCGAGTGATGACGATGGACAGCACCGCGCCTCACGCTGTGCCCTTTTCCAGGTGGCTGCGCAATTCTTTGCGGTGCACAGCCTGTACCAGGGTCCAGATCGAGGGTGTTGAAATAAGCATATAAAGGGCCAAAGTCAAACCAAAAATGCCCTTTTGACTGAATAAATTGGTATAGCCAGCACTTTTACCAATCATAATGGCCGATATCTGGCCTTCACTTCCCTATTGTCAAGCACGATCG
>JALHUM010000165.1 GCA_022865905.1 Anaerolineales bacterium
AAGGCGCGGCGGCCAAACGCTTGGGCTGCCGGGGCTAATTCAGCGCAAGCTCCGGGTCCGAAAATGATGCGGCTGGCAGTCGCAAACTCGAAGCGCACGCTACCAATCCTCCTCATCCGGAAAAACGTTTGCGTAAACCGTGCGCGTACGCGGCTCGGCCAGTATTGGTTCGATAGTCTCCCGCCAGCGGTTGTAATGGACGGTTTCCTTGTGCCTGGCCGGGTCGTCAGCCGTGCGGTAGACTTCGACCAGCACAAAGCGAGTCGGATCGTCTGCCTGCTGGATCACGTCGAATCGGGCAATGCCTGGCTCTTTGAGGCTGTTGCGAGCATTCTCCAACGTGGCGGCCTTGAAAGCCTCGATCTGGTCAGGTTTGACGTGAACATGAACGTGGACGATATACATAGCCTGCCTCCATTTACCCTTGGCGCAGATGCGTTGCTGTTTGCGATAGTACCTCAAATACCCGATCAGCAATTTCCACGCTGGTCGAACCAAGCCCGCAGGCGGGGACGAGCAGACTGCGCTCGTTGAACTCTGCGGGCCGGATCGTCACGCCGCGCGCCGTGGCTTTCTCGGACATAAGCTGGATGCCGCCTCGGAGATGTTTTGCCAGCCCCTCGGCGGTGACGCGGTAGATCTCCTCGTTGTTCGGCACGATACCCCAGGCGACCGCGCCGCCGCGGTCGAGGAAGGCACGCAATTCAGCGGGATACAGCGCCAGTTTCTCGATGTAGCCGTAGGCGTCCAGGTTGAGGATGTCCACTTTGGTTGCCAGCAGCACGCCCCAATCGGTGTTAGCGCAGCAATGGACGCCCGCCAGCGCGCCCTCGGCGTGGATTGCATTGAAGACCTCGTCCAGCATGGCGATGACTTGTTCGCGGCTCAAGCTGATGAAGGCCGAGCCGAACGAGGCCATATACGGCTCGTCCACGAAAATGATGACATTCGAGCGGACGGTTTTGAGTTGGCGCACCTGCCAGCGCGCGTTCATGGCGGCGTTCTTGAGGATGGCATCTGCGAGCATTTCGTTATACAGGCTGGCGCGCAGATCCTGGTCAGTGACCGTCAGGCCGAAGGAGATGGGGCCTGTGACCTGGCCTTTGGCGAATTGCTGATTGCAGATTGCAGATTTCGGATTGGCCACCTTGAGGGTCTCCAGCATGGCGAAAAAACCGGTCGCGTACTCAGGCCGCAGGGCAAAAGCATTCACATCATCAGCCAGGAAGGGGGTGTAAAAGGCTTCCAGAGCGGGCGTAATGTCGGCGCGCGTATCGAAGTAGATCGTCTCTTTCGCCGCGTCTTCGACAATCGCAGGTAGGCTTGGAGAGTACTGCACGTACATGTTCTCGCGGAAGGTGCGGCGTGGCAATTGCGGCCAGGCGGGCGCGTCGAGCATGGCGGCTAGTTTGTCAGTGATGCCGTTTAGAGTGGGGTGGGGGATGCTGCCGACGTGGGTGGTTGTGTAATTGAATTTGGTCATGGATTTCATGGAAAGTATTCAGTGTTCAGACTTCAGTGGCAGTGAAGTATTCGACATGTTCTTCGCGGACTTGCAAGGCTTCGGGATTTGAGAACTTATCGGCTTTGGTAATCATACTTCCCAGCAGTCTGCCTATTTCCTCACACGTGGCTTTCAGTGAAATTGCCTGTTCACGATCGAGATAACCGCAATCAAAGGCGATGCTAATCCAATGTTGTGTTTCCATTTGTTCGCCATCTGCATCAACAAGTTTGTTGATAAAACTTTTCTCGTACCATCGCTTCACCCAGGCTTCTGCAATCTGCGCGCCGACCGAACGTGAAGAACGTCGAATTTGATCAGTTTACTTATGTAATTTCTGCGCCGCCACAAACGACAGACCGTGCTCAGTCAATGCCCAGGCTGTCTTGTTGCAGGCATCCACCTTATCCATGAAGTTCTGCTGCAGATTGTCCCAATCGCCAGAATCAATTACCTCCTGCTTATCGCGGAAATAGTCCAGGATGTCGGAAGGATGGGCGCGGGTGGAGTCGACCTCTGGCCCGGCACCTTCGTGCTTGGCGGAGATGTTCGCCACGTGGTCGGCGATCTCCAGCAGTTCGGCGCGGCGGTCGTAGGGCTGCTTGACGATGGATTTCCACGTCTCGGTGATGTGATGCTCGAAGCGCACCACATTCTCGAAGCCGAGCGCCTTGCGGAATTGGGCGGTCAGCTCCATTGTCTCGTTGTTGATCGAGTTCGACCAGTTGAAGCCGATCAACGGGCTGCTGCCGTCATCACGTGAGAAGAGCTTGGCGGCCAGCATGATCCATAGGGCATGGTAGGGATTGTCGCTCCCAAAAAAGACCGAGATCTTGAATTCGATATCCACGCCGATGCGGTGCAGCAGAAAGCTAAGCAAAATCGTCCCCGCGTTGAAGTTCAATACCTGACGCAAACCATAGTTCGTGTAGTAGTAAAGATATTCATCCAGCCATTGCAGCGCGTGCTCGTTAGGCTGGCCGATGCCACCGAAATAGCCGGTGATGGTCTCTGGCCCGCCCAGGTGAGGGTTGGAGCCATCGGTGCCCTTGGTATCCAGCGTCTCGACGAACGAGGCGCCGAAGATATCCAACGCGACGACGATGGCCGGCAGGTCGCCATCCGCCTCGGATTCCTTCATCTTGCGCACGGCGATGAAGCGACCCGGAACCAGCGTCTTATCCTTGATCGCGCGCTCGGCCATGACGCGTATCCACGGGAAGTATTGCAGCGCGCTGACCTCGAGCGTGACAGCGGACTCATCCTTGAACTTCATCCCGTCCGCTTTGGACCCCAACACTAAGCGCCGGTAAGCCGCCACGGGGATGAACACGCCGTGGTCGCGCTGCTCGATGAGCCATTCCAGATCCTTGATGTGCTGCGGCGCGGCGGCCTGGACTTTTTTCAGCAAGTTCTCCAGTTTGCGCGCCTCGCGGTGCTTACGGTTGATCTCCTGCGGCGTGCCGTATTTGGCGACCACGGCCAGGAAATCGTTCATCACGCGCGAATCAGGGTCGAGCAGGACGGCGTTGATGGCCTCGCGTCTATCGTTCGGAATTGCCAGCAGGGAACGTAGGTTTTTGTCCATAATTCTCCTTGTATGGGTAGGGGCGATCCTGGTGGTCGCCCGGGCAGGGACCAGCCCTGCCACTACGTTAATCCAACATCTTCTTGAGTTCTTCGTATTCCTCATCCGGCATCCTAAACCAGTTCTCTGGTTGCGGGAACTGCTTGCCGATGACCTCGTCATGATAGGCTATCAGCCCGTTCAAGATGACCTCTCCAGCGTTGCCGAAGACTTTGGCCATCTTCGGCTTGAACCTAGGATACAGGCCGAACATGTCGTGGTAGATCAACAGTTGACCGTGCGCGTGAGGTCCGGAGCCGAGCGACATGATGATGCAGCCCTCGGCGCGCTCGGTGATCAGCTTGCACAGGCGATCCGGCACCATTTCGAGCAGGATGGCAAAAGCCCCGGCTTTTTCGAGCGTTTTAGCGTCGTCCACGATCTTCTTCGCCAGCGCAGCGGACTTACCCTGCACGCGGAAGCCTCCAAGAGCGGAGACGGACTGCGGCGTCAGCCCGAGGTGGCCGATGGCCGGGATGCCAGCCTCCACGATGCCTTTGATGCGGTCGGCCATGGCAGAGCCGCCTTCCAGCTTGATGGCGTCACAGCCCGCCTCGGCCATGAAGCGGCCTGCGTTGCGGATAGCCATCTCGACCGAGGGCTGGTAGGTCATGTAGGGCATGTCTCCGACCACGAAGGCCATCGGCGCGCCGCGACGCACGGCCTGGCTGTGACGGATCATATCCTCCATCGTCACCGGCAGGGTGGATTCGTAGCCGAGCATGGTCATGCCCAGGCTGTCGCCGACAAGGATCATCTCGATGCAGGCCTGTTCCTGCAGGTAGGCAGTGGGATAGTCGTAGCAGGTCAGCCAGGTGATGGGCTCGCCGTCGGCGACCTTTTTGAAGAGATAGGGCAGGGTGATCTTCTTGCGGGGTTGAACTTGTTCAGGCATGGTTCCTCCAATTATGGTTCTTAGGTTATAGGCCAATGAGGAATAACTTTATCAATCTCTTTCATCAAGCGGATCGTTTCTTTCTGTGCCACGACGACCCGCTGGTAATGGTCGATGTCATCGCCTGAGAGCGCGCGCCCCTTGCGGTCTTTCAGCCACTTCTCGCAGACCTGGTAGCCGCCGACCTTGAATTCCCGGACTTCCTTCGGCACGCCGCCAAAGTATTGGGAGGCGTTGATCCAGACTTTGCCATTGGCATACTGGACTTTCTCAACGGCGTTACTGCCTGCCACCGGATAGGAAGTGATGAAGTCATCCACTTTGGGGGATTTGAGCAGGTGGAGCGCGACCAGTTCTTCGCCTTTGGCAGCCAGTTTGGCGAAGAGTTTCTTGTCGCCGGTGAGCGGCAGGCGCGGGAAGTCTATTTTCAGGAATTCAGCGTAACGCTGACGGTAAGTGGGTGAGTGGAAGACGGCGTAGGCGTAATAGAACACATCTTCCGGACCGAAGGTGGTTGGTTTTGTAGGGGCGACATATATGTCGCCCCTACCATTGGGCACGAATGTCAAGCCGAGTTTGGCGCTGAAGGCGGCGATGAATTCGAGCGCAAGGTTGGGCGTGCGCGTGGTTTCGCTCTGCGCAAACAGCGTACCGGCCGTTTCTTCGAGAGTGGTGTAGAGGTAGAGGGGGAAATAATAGTTGTATTCGCGAGTATTCAAAGAAATTGCGTTTCCATCGCCAATATATTGTGTAGCAAAAACATGTTGGAAACCTTCAGCAGCCAATTGACGAACAGTTATAAGCGCTAAATTTGGTACTCGTAGTTGCGCCATAACATTTCCGCGCATTCTTTTGATGCAGGTAGGGTCAAACAATATAGGGCGGACATCAAAAGGCCGATAGAGCCATGATGTCGTCACTTTTGAGCGTTGTTCAGGGTCACGTAATTTTTCTTGAAGGGAAGGAAGGTCAAACCCACCCCAACCAGGAAATTCTACCTGCTTTCGAAAATTATCTACCGGCAAATTTCTGTCGGCGAGCAGTTTTATCCAATGCTGGAATTCATCCTCGGAGATTTTTGAAACGAATTCGTCTCTGCCAGTCTGAATGCCGCTTATTTTTGCAGGGAATATATCAACAATGCTTACTAAGCCTGCATATTCCTCAGCGTTAATTTTGTGTTTGGGCACGAAGAAAAAATCCGGGGCCTGGGGCTGTAATTCCGTCCATTCCACCTGCCCGGCGTCGCTGGCTTGCAGAAATGAGTATTTTTCCTTCCGTAGGCCCCACAACGAGGCGTGGCGCACCCGTGCGTAGGGGCGGACCCGTGTGTCCGCCCCAGGGCTGACGCGCAGGTCAGCCCCTACAGGATTTTTGACGGCGAGCAAAATCGCCACGCCCTGCTGGATGTCGAAGACGTTCTCGTCCTTGCCGCCCTCGGGCGTGGTCTCTTTTTTACGGGAACTGCCGTGCAGGTCAAGGATGTAAATCTCGTCGAAGGTTTCCAGTAGGGATTGACGCATTCGGCGGTGGGTGAGGCCGTCAATGTAGGTGTTGTTGGTGATGAAACCGAGGACGCCTTGCCCGGTCTTCTCGATGCGCCACTGGGCAAAACGGATGAACTTGATAAAGTCATCGTCCAGGTTGATTTTTCGTTCGTGCAGGCCGCGCTTGTAATCTTCGAGCAGGCCGGAAATCCATACATTCTTGTTCAACATGCCAAAGTTGGAATAGGGCGGGTTCCCGAGCACCACCATGATGTCTTCCTGCTTCTTGACGCGGGCAGCCTGGCTGGCCTCTTCGGCGATGTAATAACCCAGGCCTTCGATCGTCTCGGCGCGCGTCGTGCCTTCTTCAAGCGTGTTGGTCAGGTAGACTTGCAGGCGCTCGTTTTGTGAAAGCGGGGCTTGTAAATCATGCATCAGCAGGCCGAGTTTCAGGTGCGAAACCACGTAGGGGGCCATCAGCAGTTCGAAGCCGAAGACGCGCCGCAGGAGTTCCTTGCTCTTTTCGGGCCACGTCCCGGCCTGCCCGCGGCGGGCCACTTCCTCGTGGATGGTCTGGATGACGTAATACAGGAACGTCGCCGTGCCGGTGGCGGGATCGAGGATCTTGACGTTCGGGTCGGCCAGGCCCCAGGCGCGGCTAAAGCGATTTTTAAGCAGCCAGTCCACTGAATGGACGATGAACTGCACCACCGGTTCGGGGGTGTAGTACACGCCGCGGCTCTCGCGCAGTTTCGGATCATAAATCGAGAGGAAGGTCTCGTAGAAATGGACGACCGGGTCCTCAGTGCGGGTGCGCTTGCCGAAATCGGACAGGATGCTGGCGAAATCGGCGTGCGCCAGCAGGGCGGCGATATCGTCGAGGAACGGGGCAATGAGCGTACCGTCCAGTTCCTCACCCACGTCCAGGAACAGGCGGCGCAGGAATTTGTTGGCGGTAAGATACTGGTAGGCGGCGGCCCGGTTGAAGGGGGCGTTCTCCGGGGCGGAGAGTTTGGCGGCGAAGAGGCCGTAGGCCATCGTTTGGGCGTACAGGTCGGCGAACTCCTCCGGCCTGAGGGCGGGCAGAAGATAATCGCAGAAGGTTTTGTATTGCCTGGCAAGGGCGGCCTGGGAGGCGTTATCTTCAGCTTTCAAGGCATTGACAATCAGGTCGCGGATGAGATGGGTCTGTTCGGCCAGGCGGGTGGCCAGTTCTTTGGCCGAAGTGACGGTAGGCGCCTCGGTCTGGAAGAACTGGGTGAACAACTGCCCGGCGAGGGCGATGCCTTGGGGGTTGGCGACCAACCTGCCCTTATTATCGGGAATGGCAATCCTCGCCGTCAGGCGATGCGTTCCGTTCACGTACCAGCGGAATTCGAGATAATCGGTCAGGATGAGGTTGTTGAGCGCCTTGAAATAGCGTTTCAGTTGGTCGGTTTTCTCGATTCTATCGAGATCCATTCCCACGTCTTTGGTTTCCACGTACCCGAGCGGGATTTTACGGCGTTCCACAACGAAGTCCGGCGCGCCGCAGTCAATGTGACGCGGGTCGTTGGAGGCGTCCACGCCGGGGGCCAGGCTCTCGATCAACGTTTCGATCGCCGAGCGGTAGGTGTGTTCGGTGGCGATGCCGCGCCGGTAATCGGCTTCGATCTTGGAGAGGTATTATTGAAAGAGTAGTTCAGTCATGGAAAGCCCCTTTGAGCGTGAGGCGTTGATAACGAAGATTATACCGCTAAGCAGTACGATGTAGCATGACACGCGGGTTGGAATCCTGCTAGATGTCACCATCACTCGGGTACATTTGCGCTTGACGTGAAGAAGTTCGCCTGTATAATAGTTGTAACAGGAAACTATTATATGGCAAAGCAGACCTTAATCCCCGACCTGATCGAAAAATTCTGGGAAACCATCACGCCTGCCTGGCACGCTACGCGCGCCCACATCCGTAAGGTGGCCTCCGAGAATTTCCACCTGACCGTCGAGCAATTCCAGGTGCTGCGCCGCATCCACAGGGGAGTGGAATCGGTCAGCGCGCTGGCGGAGGCCAACCGCACCAGCCGCTCCTCGGTCAGCAAGGCGGTGGACGCGCTGGTCAACAAGGGGTTGGTCTCGCGCAACACCGACGCGCACGACCGCCGCCACGTTCACCTGTCCCTGACCGGGGAGGGGGAGCGCGTGCTCAGCGCCATCTATGCCGAGACCGAAGCCTGGCTGGCGGCGCGCTTCGCCCGTCTCACCCCCGAAGAACTCGCCGAAACCCTGCACAGCCTCGATCTCCTCCGCAAAGCCTTCGCAGAAGATTGAATTTTTGTATCATGCAAAAGCAATCCCCATGAAGACGAGGAGATTGCTTCGCCGCATGCCCTTCGACTGCGGGTCTCGATACGCCGGAAGAGCACCGGCTACACGACCCTCCGCTCCCTGGCCTAGCCCGCCAGGGCAGGCACGGCGGCGGCTCGTAATGACAGGATACTGATTACTGAACACTGATAACTGATGACTTACCTGCTCAAACTCCGCTCCTACCTCAAACCCTACCTCCGGCCGACCCTGTTCAACCTGATCCTCTTGCTGTCCATCACCGGCCTCTCGCTGGTCGTGCCGCGCATCCTCCAGGGCGTGATTGACCAGGGCTTGAAGGCTGAGGCAACGGCTTTCCTGATCCGCTCGGCGCTGATTTTGCTCGGCATCGGTATAGTTACAGCCGCCCTGAACCTGGTGCAGAACTACCTAACCAGTTGGGTTGCGGCCCACGTCGGCTATGATCTGCGCAACGCCATGTACGACCATATCCAATACCTGCCTTTTGGCTATCACGACCATGCCCAAACCGGCCAGTTGATCTCTCGCTGCATCGAGGATGTGCGCTCCATCCAGGATTTTGCCGGTGGGAGCATCATCCAGATCATCCAACTGGCAGTCCTGACGGTCGGCGTGGTGGCGGTCCTGGTTTCCAGCAACGCCAGGCTGGCGCTCATCGCGCTCCTGCCGCTCATCCCGATGGTGATGATGACGACCGATTTCGGCCAGCGCATCACGCGTCTCTTTTACGACGTGGACAACAACCTCGGCGACCTCTCGGCCCGCTTGCAGGAAAACGTGACCGGGGTAGAGGTGGTGCGCGCCTTCGCCCGCGAGCCATACGAGATGGCTCGCTTCGACCAGACCAACCAGGCTTACTTCAAGTCTCGCATTACAGTCATCAGCGAGTGGTCCAAGGTCATGCCCACTACCAACCTGCTCATCGTCATGGGCACCATTTTGATCCTCCTGTTTGGCGGCGGAATGGTGCTGCGCGGTCAGATGACGGTCGGCCAACTGGTGGCTTTCAACGCCTACCTGCTGATGCTCTCCGCGCCGGTTCAGCAACTGGCCTGGCTGGTCAACGGCATGGGGGAAGCGACGGCAGGCGCGCGGCGCGTCCTCGAAATCCTGGATTATCAAGCCGAGATCCAATCCCCGCCGGATGCGGTCTCGCTCCAGACCCTAAGCGGGCGGGTGGAATTCCGTCGCGTTTCGCTGCGGTATCAGGACGAAAAGACCGATGCGCTCCTGGACGTTGACCTGCGCGTCGAACCGAATCAGCTCATTGCCTTGATCGGCCAGACCGGCTCCGGCAAGACCTCGCTGGTCAACCTGATCCCGCGCTTCTACGACGTGACCGAGGGCGCCGTGCTGGTGGATGGCGTAGACGTGCGCCGGGCCGACCTGGTTTCGCTGCGGCGGCAGATCGGCATCGTGCTGCAGACCTCGCTGCTGTTCTCCGATACCATCCGCGAGAACATCCGCTACGGCCGGCCCGACGCCAGCGACGATGAGATCATCCGCGCGGCGAAAGCGGCGCAGGCCCATGAATTCATCACGAAGTTTGCCGAAGGATACGAGATGGTGGTCGGCGAGCGCGGCGTGACGCTGAGCGGGGGCCAGCGGCAGCGAGTCGCCATCGCCCGCGCCCTGCTGATGGATCCGCGCATCCTTATTCTGGACGATTCGACCTCCTCGGTGGATACGCAAACCGAAAAGCTTATCCAGGAAGCCCTCGACCGGCTGATGGAAGGGCGCACCACCTTTGTCATTGCCCACCGCCTGGCCACCGTCCGCCGCGCTGACCTGATCCTGGTGATGGAAAACGGTCGCATTGTCCAGCGCGGCAGGCACGACGAGTTGCTGGCGCAGGGCGGGTTGTACAAGGAAATCTACGATTTGCAACTCTCCCAGCAGGGCAGGTTCCTGGACGAGGAGGCAGAGTTGAGTGAAATCCTGCTTGCCCGTCAGCGTGAATTGGATAGCCTGAAAGGTCGCCGTCCAGCAGATTGGTCGCTATCATGACCACCATCACCCCTCCCTCCTACGTCACCCAGTCCGAGGAGCAATACGATAAGGGCGTCAACCCACAAACCGCCCGACGGCTGGTCGCATTCACCCGTCCCCATGCAGGTCGGTTGATCCTGGCGGCCTTGCTGATGTTCGGCGCCTCCGCCGCCTCGGTGGCCGGGCCGTACTTCATCAAGATCGCCATTGACAGCGGCCTCACCGCGGGTAATTACGAGGTACTGCGCTTCACCATCCTGGCCTACCTGGGCGTTTCCGTGATCCAGTGGTTTTGCACCTACTACCGCGTCAACATCATGGCCTGGGTTGGGCAGGCGATCATCTACGATCTGCGCAAAAGGCTCTTCGCCCATCTCCAGGAACTCTCGCTCGGCTTCTACAGCCGCTACTCGGTCGGGCGCGTGATCACGCGCGTTATCAACGATGTGGAGACGCTGCGTGACTTCCTGACCTGGGCCGTGCTGGCCATTACGCGCGACCTCTTCACTCTGGCCCTCATCCTCATCGTCATGCTGGACATGAACCTGCGCCTGGCCCTGCTCACCTTCAGCGTGCTGCCGCTGATGGTGTTGATCACCATCCTCTTTCGCCGTGCCTCGCGCGCCGCTTATCGCAAAGTGCGCGCCGCCGTCTCGTGGGTGAACTCGGTATTGGCTGAGAATGTCAACGGGGTGCGCGTCGTCCAGGCTTTCTCGCGCCAGAAGCGGAATTACGAGCAGTTCCGCGACTATGTCAACCGTTACTATCTCGAACGCGCAGTCTACGCCATGAAGATCGCCTCTGTCTTCAGCCCAGGCGTGGACGTGCTCGGCGCGATTGCCACTGGCCTGGTGGTCTGGCTGGGTGGGACGGCGGTGCTGGGCGAGAAGATCACTGCGGGTGTGCTGGTCGCTTTTATCCTGTACATTGACCGTTTCTTCGATCCCATCCGCGACCTGAGCCGCCGCTACGATACGCGCCAGTCCACCATGATCAGCTGGGAACGCATCAAGGGACTTTTGGATACAGCCGTAGAGGTCCAGGACGCGCCGGACGCGGATGGGTTGCCGTCTATCCGAGGCGAGGTCGTCTTCGATAACGTCTCGTTCCATTATGCCGATGACCCGGCAACTGTGCTCGAGGAGATTGACCTCTGCATCCGCCCTGGCGCGACTGTCGCCCTGGTCGGCGAGACCGGCGCTGGCAAGACGACCCTGGTCAAGCTTCTCTCGCGCTTCCACGACCCAACCCAGGGCTGCATCCTGGTAGACGGTCACGACCTGCGCGCGGTGACCCAAGCCAGCCTGCGCCTCCAGATGGGTGTGGTGCTGCAAGACCCGTTCCTGTTCAACGGCACGGTGACGGAGAACATCCGTTTCGGGCGGCTGGAAGCGACGGATGAAGAGGTCGAGGCGGCAGCGAAGGCGGTCGGCGCGCATGAGTTCATCGTCAACTTGCGGAAGGGCTACGACACGTCGGTGGAGGAGGGGGGTGTGCTGCTCTCGGTCGGCCAGCGCCAGTTGCTTTCTTTCGCCCGTGCCTTGCTAGCCGACCCGCGCATCCTGATCCTGGATGAGGCCACTTCCAGCGTGGATACGCAGACAGAGCAGGTCATCCAAAAAGCGCTGGCGCGGCTGCTGAGAGGGCGTACATCGTTTGTGATCGCGCACCGCCTGTCCACCATCACCAACGCTGACCGGATCGTGGTCATTCACGATGGGCGTATCATCGAACAGGGAACGCACACCGAGCTATTGGAAAAGAAGGGTTATTATTACGAACTATACAAGACCGGATTTCAAGATTAGGGACCAGAAATCGTAAACGATTGTTCGGCCGACTTATCGTTGGGGCAGGTGACAATGAGTGGGAATTGCTTTTACTGGGTCGGGCTGACCAGTGTTGGTCTGTCGCTGATACCACCGATTATGCTATAATTTTCTTGTGACCAAAGGCAGTATCATTTTTCGTATTCATGCAGTCCAGCGTATGTTCGAGCGATGCTTCTCTGAGGAGGGCATACGATATGTTCTGGATACTGGAGAAACCATTGAGAACTATCCGGACGATATACCTTACCCAAGCCGCCTGATATTAGGCCGGAGAGGTTTGCGACCGGTGCATATCGTTGTCGTGGACAACAATGAAGATAACGAAATTATTCTTATTACCGTTTATGAGCCGGATTCAAGGCAATGGAAAGTGGATTTCAGGAGAAGAAAGAAATGAAATGCGTTGTTTGCAACCAAGCCGAGACTATTCCTGGCGTGACTTCTGTCTTGCTTGAGCGCGGCCAATTAACTCTGGTCGTTAAGAACGTCCCGGCGCGTGTGTGCCCGAATTGCGGAGAAGCGTACGCTGATGAAAAGGTTACTGCTCAACTGCTGCGCGAAGCCGAGCAGATGTACAAGATGGGGGCTAAGGTGGACGTCCGTGAGTATGCCCTGGCAGGGGATTAGCTTCAGTTTATTTATCCTTCCAATTGCCAGAATGTAGAAAGGTACGGTGGCGAGACCTGGGTGACATGCGCCCAGGAACCTGGCGAGGGATTTTCGTCACTTCGGATCCATTCCCAAAGGCCAAGGAAGATAAAACCCTCCTTTGCCAAAGTGTTCAGCATCGTGCTCAGGGTGTGACGGAATTCATGCGGGCTGGCGAGTTTGACCTTCGAGCCGTCAGGCTGGGCCACATCCCAATGGGAAAACCTTTCTGCCAGATCTTCCCCATCCACATAGAAACTCGAGAGCGGGTAGGCGCGGCCGTCCCAGGCGTCCTCGTCTATGGCCTGGACGAAGGGATTGGCAAACTGCACGAAGTAGAAACCGCCCGGCCTGAGCACGCGCCTCACCTCCCGAAAAACGGATTCCACCGAGGGGACGAAATTGACCGAGTAAACCTGCCAGACTATATCGAATGTGTTGTCAAGGAAAACGGAAAGGTCGCGCATATCTCCCTGGATCGTGGTCACGGATAAGCCGTGATGAGCGGCTCCCTGTCTGTCGCGTTCCAACTGCACGTCCGAGAGGTCCAACACGGTAACTTTTGCCCCCAGCAACCCAAAGGCGACTGAATCCTGCCCGCCGCCGCTGGCCAGGCAGAGCACATTCTTCCCGGTCACATCCTTCAGCGCTCCATGCCGATAGATATATTCAGCGGCTTGCTCGCGGGTGAAATCCAGAAAAGGCCGTGAATACTCCACGTTGGCGCGCGCCAGTGCGTTCCAGCGAGCGCGGTTATCCTGACTGATAGCATCCATCATTTTACTCCTGGAAAATGTTGTATAATCTTTTCGGATAAGTGCATCCATGTCCGAAATCATCCGTTTCTTCGGAATCGTGATCCGCATGTATTATAACGAAGAGGAAGCAAGATGGATAAAATCACTCAGAATTCAGTCAGTCATCTGAATCACTTCTACCCGGCGGTGGCGGCTGTGGTCACCGTACGCAGCGGAGAGCGGGTGAATGCCATGGCCTGCGCCTGGCATTCGGCGCTGTCTTTCACGCCGCCGCTTTATGGAGTCTTGATCTCTTCCAAGCGATTTTCTTACCAACTGATCCTAGATGCCGGCGCATTTGGGGTCAATTTCCTGCCCTACGATAAGGCGGAAATGATCGCCGGGGTGGGGAGGAACTCCGGGCGGGAGGTGGATAAATTCGCCGTCTTCGCGATTGCTATCGAGCCGCTGCCGGATGCCCTCGCGCCGATCCTGAAAGACGCTTATGCGGCCTACGAGTGTCTCCTGGCGGCGCGCCATCCGTGCGGCGACCATGATCTGTTCGTTGGCGAAATCGTGAGGACGTACCAGGCGCCGGATGCGTTCACCGAGGATGGGGTTTTGGATGTCAGCCGAGTTCGACCCGCACTGTACCTGGGCGCGGATTGGTATATTTACCCGACAGAAGAGCCACCGCGCCTGCTGCGAGGCGCGCTCCCGCGAGGTTAATCGCCAAATGAAAGGCCCATCATTCCTGACGAGCCCTGCTTGTTTTGCTAACGGCTGATTGCTAAACTCCTAGCGCTACTTTATCACCGGCACTGCCTCCGGCACCGCCACGCCATACGCCTGTTCCTTCTCGAACTTGAACTGCTGCGTGTACAGGCGGTAGTAATGGCCGCGATTGCGCAGCAATTCGGCGTGCGTGCCCATCTCGGTGATGCGGCCCTCCTCGATGACCACGATGCGGTCGGCGCGGCGGATGGTGCTTAGGCGGTGGGCGATGATGAAGGATGTACGTCCTGCCATCAGGGCTTCCATGCCCCTTTGGATGAGCGCCTCAGTCAACGTGTCCACGCTGGAGGTGGCCTCGTCCATGATGAAGATCTCGGGCCGTGCCAGCACAGCCCGCGCCAAGCTGATCAATTGCTTCTGCCCGACCGAGAGCAGGTTGCCGCCCTCGCCGACCTCCTGGTCGTAGCCTTTCTCGAAAGTCGTGACGAATTCGTGCGCGCCGGCGATTTTGGCAGCTTCCTCGACCTCGGCGTCGGAGGCGTCCAGCCGGCCGTAGCGGATATTCTC
>JALHUM010000166.1 GCA_022865905.1 Anaerolineales bacterium
AGCACGGGGATGCCAGCTTTCAGGGCTGCCAGGGTCTGCTTAGCATGCAGGAAATTGGGCGTGCCGACCACCATTGCATCAGCACCGCCATCCTTGAGTAATTCATCCACCGTGGAATATTGCCTGCTCACCTCGAACTGGCGCGCGAAGGCAGCGGATTTGTCGGAATATTTTTCCACCACCGCGACCACCTGCGCACCGCAGTTATGCACGGCCCGGGCATGAATGGAAGCTATATATCCAGCTCCGATAATGGCAAATTTCATACTATCTCCTCTTGATCATGCGCGATCCCAAACGGGAGGGCGTGTTTCCGACAATAGTCTGGGAGGTGGGTGATTATACGACGAACAGCATCGGGCGGAATCCGGTCGAGCGGGATGTTGCAAACCTTGAGGGCAACTTCGTACGGGTGTATGTCCTGTCCCTGCCGTTCTGCCATGAGCAGGATACCGGGACCGACCAGGTCGCCATGCGGCCAACCCGAGCCGGTGAACTGTTCAGCGCAGTAAGCAAAATAATGCTCGCTCCCCTCCTCCGGGCGGGCAGGTCCGACTTGGTTGCAAAGTTGCACCTCCATCGCCAGGCAATCGTACAGGCTTTTCAGCCCATCCCGGTCACCGCGGCCAGCCGCTTCGGCGCAATCGATGGCTCCCCTGAGAATGGACTGGGCATTGTCATACACCCAGGAAATGAACTCCATCCCAGCGGGATTCTGCCCCATCTCATCGGCGAACTTCCAATCCCAACAACCAGTGGCAATGGAGAGCACGTCTACTATGCCTGCGGCGCGAATGGGGGCTGGAGCGGAGGCAATGACATCCAGGTCCAGGATGAGCCTGTCTGGCACGCGGGTCGGGATGTAGACTACACAACCCTCGCGGCGGATGCCAGAGGCGGCAGTCAGGAAAGCGTCCACGGAGAGGGCGGTCGGACAGACCGTGAGCGGTAGATCCAGTCGCGTGGCAATGTATTTGGCGGCATCCGCGGTAAGGCCGCCGCCGACAGCATAGACAGCGACGGCCTGGCTTGTGTAGGTGGATAGAAGTTCACCCCAATGCTCGGTTGTGGCTTGGATCGGTTCGAGGGTTGCGACAATGTTCAGACCGCGCAACTTTCCTTTTACAGCAACCCAGGCGGGGGTAGAGGTGATCAGTAGTGTTGGCTGTTTCTCTTCGACTTCAGAGAAGGGGAGTAGGACGGTATTGGGCAGATTGTAGATTTTGTTTATCAACTTGAATCCAGATCTGGGGCATCAAACCTTGCTGTTGACGATATTTTACTGCATTTCGCGCCGGACGATGTAGCGCTTTGCGTTCATCAGAGCAAATTCCCCTGGGAGAATTACACGGTCTTATATCGAATCTTTTTTGTATCTTATTCTCATCCGCCCCAAACGGTTCCAGGATGGTTTGCACGGCCCGCACGAACGGCACAAGGTGATGTTTTTCATTCAAAGCATTTAAAGGAGGCGGTTCGAGGTAATCTTTGAAATTCTCCAAGTTGGAGAAAACCATTTGTTGGTGCAGATCTGTTGCAAATACCGTTACTAGGTTTAGCTTTTCTCAAACATATTCTATAACCCAGCATTATCCACCGGACCAGCTCGTCGATGAGCTTCTTCGGTATTCAGGTTGGTTTGCTTGAGATAGCACTGCAAGACAGCAATGCCTTCGTGTCCCATCAACTTTGCCAGGGTGAACATGACCACCCGTTTTGACCCACGACATGATGAAGAATATTTCATGGCTCGGACTGCTCAATATCCCCGCTCGTAGCAAACTGGCTATGTTGCCAACCTGCAAACTAGAATAAGGGCAAGCCCGCATACTGGCTAATTATTTGCTACAATATCGCCGTGAACCCAACGTTGGCATTCCTATTTGATTTATGCCCGGGAAACCTGCAAATGGCAAATATAACTAAGTCCTTGATTGACAGGGAACAGATGAATATCCCCCCTCCATAATCCAGACACGCCACATTCATTGATTTCATTCCTGATAATTTCTACAGCTACCTTACAGCTACCAGAATAGAAGACGTGGAAAACATGGGAAATATGGACATTTTCACCCCCATATTTGGTACTGATTAGACAGTTACCCCCCCATATAT
>JALHUM010000167.1 GCA_022865905.1 Anaerolineales bacterium
CCGGTACGCAACTGGCATTTCGATCCGCCAGCTTGAAGGTCGAGCCGCCCCTGCCTGCCGTGCAGATGGTCAGCGAGCAGATCTACCAGGGCGGTGATTTTTCGTCCAGCGGAGATTTCATCAACGGTTGGTGGTGGCTGCGGGATTCCGCCCACCTGGCCAACGCCACCTGGAACTTTACACAAATCCCGCCCGGCACCGCCGACATCGATATCGATTTCGAAGTCCTGGCCACCGACCGCCCGGACGGCGCGGGCGGCTTGGATGCCGTATTCTACATCAGCTATGGGCCCATCCCAGACATGCGCCTCCTGGAGGAGGTCCCGGTCGAACTGGTCACTCTGCCCAATACCTCCCCGGCCGACGACCCGGTCGGCTACACCTGCCAGGGCACCTTCACCATCCCGCGCACCAGCCTGCCGCCCGGGACGGACAAGATCTGGGTCAAGATCAGCCGGGTCGACAACCAGGGCCAGAACCCGGTCGACATGCACGTGGCCTTCACGCAGCCCAGCGTCACCTTTTCAGAAGGCTCCACCACCAGCGGGGACGGGAACAGCCAGGAGGATGCCATCCTGATCACCACCGGCGAGTATACGGGTTCCATGGATGCCGGGGATGGGGAGGATTGGTACAAAATCTACATCGGTCCCAAGCAGGTATTCAGCCTGGAAAGCCTTACCCCGCCGGGGTCGGAGTTCAAGGCAGTTCTGTATGACCCGGGCATGAATCTCAAGCAGGAGTCTGTGGTAGTAGCGGGGGAGTTGGTGGTCTCTCCTGGTATTTACCTGGCTCACGTGGCATCGGGCTATGCCGGGGGGTACTGGTATCTCAAGTTCTGGAGAGTCTCAGGCGAAGGCGAATATCGGTTTTATGCATACGTCGAAACCCAAAATGAGGCCGGCAGCGGCGGGGATGCCGGGGATGTGTATACCGCCGCCACCCGTATCACCAACGGGACTTACTCCGGCATTCTCATGGAGGACGACCTGACGGATTACTACCAGGTCACCGTCGGCCCCGGGCAGGAGGCGAGCTTTGAATTGACCAATGCGTTTCAATCTTCGGACCCCTGGTCCGGTTCGACCGTGTTCAATGCCGGCATGCGGGGGAGCGATAATTTGCCATTCATCCTGGACAAGACCACCCAGGATGGCACGGCGATCGTTGCGGCTACTGTCAGCAGTACCAGCACCATTTCGTACACGCTCTTGTTCGTGGTCACCCGCCTCAACGGAAAAGGCGGCCCGTATACGCTGAAGGCAACCGTTTCGGGCGTCTCCGCCTGTGACGGGGTCACCGCAGACGCCAACACGTACTATACCAGCGCCGCCGCCAGCCCGGACTGGAATTGGCTGCAGGACGGCGGCCGCTACCTTTCGGCCACCTGGGTCTTCCGCAGCCTGCCTCCCGGGACTGGGGATTACCACTTCGGTGTAAATCTGGCCATCCGGCTGCCCGAAGGGCAAAACGGCACCCCGGAAGGCAAATTCTATCTTCTATATGGGCCCATCCCGGCTCCTGCCGGCGGGCGCATCCATGGACCTGAACTGATCACCCTGGAGACCGAGACCGACCCAACCACCATCACCGGCTATGTCGGTCATGGCGAGTTCAGTCTGCCGCGCGCCAACCTGGGGACTCCCGCCCAGGGCTTCTGGCTTCGCATCTACCGCGCCGACCCATCCGGGTTTAGAGAACCGGTGGATACCGTGCTCGGCGTGAGCCTGCCGGCCATTAAACTCTGCCTGGGCGAACAGCTCGGCGTCACGGTCAGCACCCCGGTTGCCCACCCGCAGGCGACGGTTTCCCTGGATGCTACCATGCAGGTCCTCTCCAGCAGCACGTCCATCTTCGTCGATCCAGGCTCGGACCTGGACGGCGACGGCCTGAACCAGAACTGGGAGACCGCCGCCTCCAACGCCATCAACCCGGTCATCGAGGTGGACGAGGAAGAGCTGTGGCTGCATCACCGCGACGACCAGAGCGTGGTCAACTTCGTGCGCGTCTACCCCTGGCCGTCCATTACGGATCCACAGTACATCATTTTCCACTACCTGGAAACCTGGAGCATGGACCACGGCAGCGGCGCGCAAAATGACATCTACGAATGGGTGAAGGCAAAACATCGCGGCGATTCGGAGAGCATCCTGATGGCCTGGAAGGTGCTGGACGATCAGAATATCGAGTTCGAATGGGTGTACACCTCCGCCCACAGCAACGAGGTCACCGACCACTCCGGCGTTTGGCACGCCCATGGCCGCCAGTGCAACCCCGCCAAAATGGCGAACCAGGATGAGAAATGGATCGGCACGGAAAAGATCTGCGCCTCCCTGGAATACGAAATGCCCAGCGGCCGGTTGAAACTCTATACGGCCGAGAACAAGCACGGCATCTATGTCAATAGCTCAATATGCAACAGCGTCCGGCTGGTTAATATCTATGGCGCCTGGGTTGGCGAGAACTGCGGTTTCGACCCGTCCGATATTGTGCCTTTCCAGTGGGAGGACAGCGACTTCAGCGGTGATCCGCGCTACCAGGGCGGAGGCAAGTGGCTGTGGACGGTCTACAACGTCGGCGAGCCGGATAATTACCTGATCAACGAACTTGGCCCATACCTGGACGGTAATTTCAACAATGAAGCGGTCTGGTCCGGGAATTTCAGCAATCCCGCAGATTTCTGCGGCGGCATGACCGCCGGGGGCGACATTCCTGCCAAATGTTCTGGCCGCATCGGCAGCAAGTACGAGGGCACTCCGGCGAGACTGACAACCCGGCTGAACCCGGCTTACAAAGTGACCGTACACACTGCCATCGGTCTGGGAGGCAACGCCTATATCTACATTTATGATGCCCAGAACATCCCGTTGGCGGATGGACTCCTGTACGGTTCCTTTACGAACGGGATGAATGAGGCTTTTTACCTGCTGAAACTCAACCAGGGCGGCATGGTGGACCACATAAAGATCATTCAGATCAACCAGCCGGTATTGCCGGTGGGCTGGTACGTGAGCACGATCGAGGTGACTGACCTGGTGCACAATTGGAACACCACCTTCACGGCGAACCGGTTGATCCCGTATAACACGGAGGTCACGCTCCCGTAGCGGAACTGGTATACTTAGACCTCTAGCAAAAGTCGACCGTTCTACAAACTCGAAATGAATCCCTTCCCTCTTCCCCCGCTGATATCCTTGCTTATTGGCTTATGTATCATCCTTTTAATACTGTGTGGAATCGTTGTATTGACGACCTGGACAAGCATTCGCCTAAGCAAGGTTCAAATCCCCAAACTGAGGATTCTATTTATCGTTGCATTTCTCCAAATCCTATTGGGGGTAGTGGTTACGGCAATTCTACGGGCGGTAAAGGTCGAACCTCTCACTGGGGTTGGAGCCGGTATAGGAACAACAATCCTGGCTGGTTTCCTGATCATGAAAATGGTCCTTCACAGCAATTGGAAGCAAGCTCTGCGGGTATGGGGTGTTGCAGCAGCAATGCAACTGATACTAATACCAATCTGTCTGGTGGTTTTGCTGGCGATTCTTATGCTGTTGTCATATTGGATTTACCCTCCCGTGTATTAACCCATAGACCCTAAAGGTTTTCCTTGCCCGACTGCGCGAGTAACCTTTAGGGTCTCTCTTTGGTGATGCGCTTGTTCCATTCACCGGTGACACAGGAGAGCATCTCGGCCAGGCAGATGCCCTCATAAAGCGCATCGGGCCCGTCCCCGCGCGCCTACTGCCCTCCTCCCGATGCCCCGCCCCTACGCGCGCCCCCGTCCTTCCCTTCCCCTCCCGCTGGCCGGTCCCGCGCACCTGCATGCGCTCATCCAGTCGCACCTCAAGAAAGTGGCTTTGTTATCACCGAGCCAGTTGCCTGTCTTAGCGCAGATCAAGCCCCGAATTGATCGAAATCATCGAATTCCAGTGTTGTAGCCATCTATTCCTTGTGGACGATATTGTCCGACAGGATGTGTTTAGCAATATTCATAATACCGCGGGAGAATGGATGTTTTGGCCTCTGTATGACTAGAGGAATGCCCTTATTGGCGCTCATGACAACCTCCCTTCCGCCGCTGATGAGAAAGTATTTCACATTAATATTTAGTGCTCGTTCAATATTCGTTTTATCGTAACCAACTTTCGAGTTAAATCAATTGAGAACAAGTTGAATTTTATCTGGATGCATTTCCAGTCTTTCAACCAGATCGAGATAGCGTTTGGTGGACATCAATGTCCCGATCTCAGGCGTGACGACCAGGAGGATGATATCGGACTTATCCAGCTACATCAGCGTTCGTTCGTCGTAAGAGTTGTGACAGTCCACCACAATGTAAGCGTTCATTTGGGAAAGGATATCCACTGTTGACTCGACAAGTGCAGAAGTAATTGTCTCCGCATCTTCGGGATACATAGGACACAATAAAACACGAATACCGGATTCGTGACTGATCAATACTTGCTGAACTAATTCCTCGTCCAGTACAGCGAAATTTTCTGCCAAGATCTGGATATTCCGGGTACTGGAGAGGTTCAGATTGACCCCGACCATCCCAAAGCAGAAATCCGCGTCCATGATCACAACCTGCTTTCCCGAGGATTTCTTCAGCGCCACCGCCAGGTTGATCGCTACGGTTGTTTTTCCCACCCCCCCTTTGGGAGCGAACACGGTAATTATCTTTCCGCGCGCGGTCTGTTTCTGCGCGGGTTGAGCTGCAACTTGAACGTTGCGTGTGAGCAGATTTTTTACCCTGTAAACCAACTCCTGAAGCTCGAATGGTTTGACCATATAATCATCTGCCCCGGCCTCGAATCCAGCACTCTTATCCGCCATTCCTCCCCCGGACAGAATGATGATCGGTATGGAGTGGGTTGCAGGGTCCTGGCGTAACGTTCGGCATAATGCAAGACCGTTCATGGCTGGCAAAACCACATCCACGATAACCAGATGAGGCAGTTGGCGCTTGGTTTGCTCGAGCGCTGCTTCAGCAGATGTGCAAATAATGACCTCGAAACCATTTTGTGTTAGGAATGTCTGCAATGCATTACACACATCCAGATCATCATTTACAACCATAATTTGTGTCGGCATCTCAGATTCAACTCCTTACTTCATGAATATCTGTAATCCGTTTACGCAGCAAACCAGCAAGATCGTTAAGAATCAATTTACACGGATCTTGAGGAAATCGACTAGCATAGGGCACATTCTGATTTGAGGCAAGATTAAAGTTATCCTGGACATAGGGAACGGTTCCCTGGATCGGCAGGTTGAATCTTCTTTCTATCTCTAACTTGGAAAGGCCCTCGCGGCCCACCGCCCGATTCAGGATCAGGAATAGTTTGTCCTTTTGTATGCCGGTTTCTTCCAGGAATTTCAGGGCAGCTAGGGTGAGTTCAACCGTGACGAGATCAACACCTAACACGATTACCACGCCATCCGAGCTGCCCAGGAGAGGCAGGCTGACGCGCGAGAGGGTCTTTCCCAGATCCACGATCACGTAATTAAACATCAGAAGCAGAGATTCAAACAGCGGTTCAATCTGGTCGGGATTTAATCTCTGCGCATCGTGAGGGTTACGTGACCCTTGTAAAATGGAGAAATCCCAAAGTCTAGCCGGTGCCAGGAATTCTTTTAGTTTTTTATAGTCATAGGGTCCCCCTTCGGTGGTTAGCTCCACAATCGATCTGCGCTGCTGGGAGCCCGTCATAATGGAGAGGGAACCCAGTGGCAGCACCATGTCGGTCACCAATACTGTTTTGGGCGTGACTTGTCGAGCCAGTATGTGAGCCAGGTTAAGGCAAAGAGTGGATGTGCCATTTCCTCCTTTGGCGCTAAAGAAACTGATCAGACGCCCTTTCGGGAGTTGACTGGTGGAATGTCTGGCCCGGCTCAAACAGGTGCGACATTTAGCTAATAATTCTGATTCAATCCCAGGCCTCTTGACAATATAATCTGCAATACCCTTATCGAACAGACGGGCAATCTCTTGCGGGTTGTCCTTCCTCAACAAAACGACAATGGGAATATTGGCAGTAATTGGGTTTTGTATAATGGATTCCACCACCTGCTCACCACCTATATCGGGCAGGCTCAAGTCAAGAATCACCAGGTTGGGCCGTTCGGCAGTCAATTTACCTAGCCCTTCACGTCCGGAGCTGGCCGTGCGTACCTCGTAGCCAGCATTGGACAAGAACGTAAACAACCATTTTGAGGTGGCCTGGTCGTTGTCTATCACTAGAATAGTGTTCTTGGTCATAAGATAACCCGACGTAAATTGTCCAGGGAGGAGTGCAAGGTAACCGCCGTCTGGCGTACACGCATTTCGGGATCGTCCAGCAAGGCAGCCAGAGCCTTACGGGCGGGTGGAGAGCCGCGTTTCCCAAGCGATAGGGCGGCTGCGCGCCGGACATTGGCTTGCGGGGCTTTCAGCATCTCGATCAGGGCATTCGTGGCCTTTGACCCAGATTTCCCGCCGAGCGCCTCAGCCGCGGTCTGGCGAATATCGGCATCGGCGTGCTGGCTGTGCCCGGAACTCCCAGCACATTGTCATAAGCGGCGGGGTAGAAAGCCTGGTTCAGGTTGTCGTTCCCTGCCCCCGCCACCATCACCACACCATACGTGCTAGCAGCAGCCTCGACCGCGTTGCGCAGGGTATTCGAATTGGCATACCCGCCCAGAGAAATGTTGATTACTTTGACTCCCTTTTGGGCTGCGTACATGACTCCCGCGGCGATATCCGAGTAATTCGCCGCGCCGGAAGATCGCATGACTTTGATTTGATATTTTACAATCAATATACTATAAATGCCGCGAAAATTCAATCTGCAATTCTCATTGCCCCTTACCCCCAAAATGCTATAATATTTTCTGTCAACTGGCATGTAAATTAACCCATAAACTGTTGTGCGGCAGTCTCATTTGAGGTTTGCTCCATCCAATTTACAACAGAACAATCACACAAAAGGTAATCCTATAACTTCATTAATCGTGATTATTACTGCCATTGAGTCAGGTTTTGGATTCCTTCTTACCAGCACGATTCTATATCTGGTGCTCGCGCGCGGAAGAAAGGCATATCATTACCTCTTTGCAGCCTTCCTGCTCATCTGCGTGATCTGGGACCTGGGCACCTTCTTACTCATGATCAGAAACGAGCACGTAGAAGAGTTGGACATCATCGGCCGCATTGCCATTCTGCCATGCATTTTCATACCAGCATTGATCTTTCATTTCGCTAATCTATACACAGGGCGACCAATTAAATGGGCCATTGCACTCGTATGGGGTTCTACTGGTGCCACGTGGGTGCCGATCCTTGCGGGTGTATTTTATCGGATTGAAGGAATCTATACTTACAAATGGGGGAACATATTCAGGGTCGTGCCCAGTGTTTTAGATCCGATGGTTTTTATTTTCTGGTTTGGGATCAATCTATCGGCATGTTGGCTGTTGTTCAAGAGTGCAAGAAAAGCGACTTCTCGCCTGGAACGACGCCATTACCTGTATATTATTTCAGGCTTCTTAGCGCTTACTTTTGCAGTGGTGAAAGCCCTGGTAACCATGGGAATAGACATATCTTTTCTACTGCCGCTGGGGATGTTCCTGGTGGATATCTTTAATGCAATCATCGGAATAGCGATTATCAAGGAAAGGCTTTTCGACATCACCGTAATCATCAAGAAGAGCGCGATCTACTCTGCACTGGCGGCTATTGTCATCTTTGTCTTCAGTTTCTCCGAACACATTCTCGTTACCTATCTCGGGGAGTCAATTGGAGAAAATTCAAATTTGACATACCTCATTTCAATCGCAGTAGGGATTGCTGTTCTGATGCCCGTAAAGAATCGCCTCGAACGATCGATGGAAGGGTATTTTGCACACAAGAAGTTGGAGTTTTAGATCATTGCTTTGAGGGAGCGATCCAAAGAGGATATGCCAAAGGATGGTTGCACACCCAAAATCGGCTTTGCCCACCCACCTCACTGTCACTACCCTATAGTGTTCTTCGCGATCCCCAAAGGGGACGCTGACGGAAACCGTTAGGCCCGATGTTGTACTTAAGATTTCATCAAAAAGGAGAACCCACAGCATGAAAGGTCAAACTTCTAAAGGACTCAGGATAACCCTTCTGGTCTACACCATCTACTCGGTGGTCTATGGTTTGCTCCATGTGATTAGCCCAGAGTTGGTGGGTGCAAAGGATCCAGCCATCGAGCGGATACTCGGAGCAGCGTTTCTAGTATTTGCGCTTGGTGCCGGGTTAGCGTACCTGGAAAGAGCCTGGGAGAGAGTCAAGATCGCTGTTCTGCTGCAAGTCGCCTGGATGATCCTGTACACAATCACCATGGCTTGGGGTATCTTGGTTGGAGGAATAACTGCTGACGCCTGGCCACCTACCATTATCGGGGCAGTTTTCGCCGTCTTGTTAACGACCCTCTACATTCGTGAAGGGAGGATTAATAAAGCTGAAAATTAATCGATAAGCAGCTATTTGCCGGCAGGTATTTTTTCTTGAAGCGATTGAACTTTCTTCAAAACAGCTTCAGCGTTCTGCCGCGCGAATTCAGGTTTCCCCCAGTCCAATTCACCCGCGGTGCCTGTGGACAGGAACTCTGCGGCGCCAGCCTGCATGCCAGCGCTGAGCCTCAAAGCCGCATCCCGATCAAGGATGCCTGCATCCAACAGGACCGAGGCGGTATCAAGCAAAGTGTCCCACATGTAGGCAGATTTTGCATTCTGCTTAAATTTCATCTCCAGGTTTTCCGTGATCGCTTCACGCGTGCTGGTGCTCAAATCTTGGCCGTGCAGCAACCCCTGCTTGCTCATCTTGATCGAGCGTTCCAACACACAATAAGAGAGGCTGCTTTTCCAAAATCTTTTAGAGGGTGCCAGCTGATACAATTCAAGAAGTTTAGTAAATGCCGCATGAAATCCCAACTCAGCCAGACCACCCAGATGTTCAATCGCGCCGGTATGTTCGGATGTCTGGTCAACATTGTCACGAAATGCCGTCTCCAATA
>JALHUM010000168.1 GCA_022865905.1 Anaerolineales bacterium
AGAAGAAGCATCGCGTCGAGGATGCCCTCTCTGCCACGCGCGCGGCCATCGAGGAAGGTATCGTCCCCGGCGGCGAGATTGTCTTCATCAACGCCGTCTCTGCGCTGGACAAGGTGAAGATGACCGGCGAAGACGAAGCCATCGGCGTCGCCATCGTCCGCAAGGCGTTGGAAGCTCCAATGCGCAAACTGGTGGCCAATGCTGGGCAGGATGGCGCGGTCATCATCGAGAATGTCCGCCGCAGGGCCAAGGAAAAGCAAAACAAGAACATCGGCTACGACGTCATCACTGGCGAATACGTGGACATGATCAAGGCTGGCATCATTGACCCGCTCAAGGTTGTACGCGGCGCCCTCGAGAATGCCGCCTCTATCGCGGCCATGATCCTGACCACAGAGTGCCTGGTCACCGATATCTCTGAGAAAGAGAAAGCGCCTGCCTATCCCCCCGGCGGCGGGATGGATTACTAAAAGCAGATCCTGGTAGCCTACAGGCTACCATAGTCAGAAACCCGGTTTCTTCGAGAAACCGGGTTTCTTCTTTCAGGTATAATCTTGCCAATGACCGCTTCGACACCGAAACCATTTTTCACCTCCATTATTCTTCTTGCCGCGCTAACGCTATCCGCTTGCGGCATGGCGACACCGACTGGCACGCCCACGCCCTCTTCGACCCCCCTCCCGCCCACGGCAACCCCGATCCCGATGGCGGCAACAGTCAATGGGGAGGGCATCACGGAAGCAGAATTCGAGGCCGAATTGGCCCGCTTCCAGTCCGCGCAGGCGGCTTTAGGGAACACTGTTTCTCTCGAAGAGGCCACCCACCGGGTGATATCCGACCTGGTTGACCAGGTGCTCCTGGCGCAAGGCGCCCAGGCGGAAGGTTTCAGCCTGGACGAGGCTACGGTGCAGAGTCGGGTGGATCGTTTGGCTGAACAGGTCGGAGGTCAGGATAAGCTGGCCGCCTGGGAGTCGCAGCACGGTTACAGCGACGAGTCATTCCGTCTGGCACTCAGCCGTCAAATCGCGGCAGCCTGGATGCGCGATAAGATCATCACCGCCGTGCCCGAAACCGCCGAACAGGTACACATCCAGCAGATTTTGCTCTATAATTCAGATACAGCGCAAACAGTGCTGGAGCAGTTGAAATCCGGAGCAGATTTCGAAATCCTGGCTGCGCAGTACGACCCCGCCACGCAGGGCGAATTGGGCTGGTTCCCGCGTGGCTACCTGCTCCAGCCGCAGATCGAGGCAGCAGCCTTTACCCTTCAACCCGACCAAATCAGCGAGGTTATCCAGACTTCGGTGGGATACCACATCTTGAAGGTACTCGAACGCGATCTCAACCACCCGTTGTCCCCTGATGCTCGCCTGACGCTCCAGAACCAGGAACTGGCGAACTGGCTCCAGGAGCAGCGCGCCAGGAGCGCGATCACCCTGACACCCTAAACGGGAGAAACCGCAATGGACAATTTTGACATGCAGACTGTAAAACGTCCCCTCAATCCAATTTTGTGGAACATTGCAACCATCGTCGTCTTGATCGGCACCCTCGCTCTGGGCATCCTCTTCCTGGACATTTTCATCAGTCCGACCTCCAGTTTGAATCCTTTCCCACCTCCTCCCGCGCCTACCCTGCTACAATTCCCAACCGCGACGATCACGCCTCTCTCCTTACCTGCCACCTGGACCCCCAGCCCGACCGTCGCGCCCAGCGAGACCCCAACGCCGAGGCCAACTTATACGCTCGAGCCATCGTTCACGCCTTTTTATCTTACGACTCAAGAAAACACGCCCACACAGACGGAGATATCCACAATCACGTCTACCACCACTCCCATACAAACTCTTATTACCACGACGCTCGCGACGCCCACGGCCAGCCCCTCGCCGATTGGTATGGCATTCGCCGCGACGGTGGATTATATTGCCAGCACCACCTATCATCCCGACTCCGGTTGCAACTGGATGGGCGTGGCCGGGCAAGTCGTGGATAAGAACAACAGTCCCATTTTATACCTGTCCATCCGCCTGGGCGGGAAGGTAGGAGATCAACCCATTGACTTTCGCGGCCTCAGCGGCACCGAGCCCACTTACGGCCAGAGCGGCTTCGAGTTCGTGCTTGGCATCAAGCCAATCGCTTCCACCCAATCACTGTGGATCCAGTTGTTCGACCAGCAGGATATCATGCCCCTCACGGATAAAGTCTACCTGGACAGCTTCGAAGACTGCGCGAAAAATTTAATCATGGTGCGCTTCAAGAAAGTACAATAACAAAACCTGGGTTTTCTCAACCAGAGTAATTTGGAAAAAA
>JALHUM010000169.1 GCA_022865905.1 Anaerolineales bacterium
AGCCCGAAGTCAGGCTACCATTATCGCTCGTCTGGACGCGGATCAGCAAGCGCACCGGCACGGTGTAAGACCTTTTCAACTTGATCCTGCCCGAGCCGCGCCGCTTCGCCAATGCTTTTCCAGTCAGACTACGATGGGTATCCCGGTCACGATTATGGTACATGGCTGCTCTGGCGCTCCAGCATTCCTCGGTCTCGATGCGCAGGGCCACCGCCCGGAACTGTAACATTTCAAGTTCTTCGCTGCGACCCAGCTTCTCCGCCATCTGGATCAGGCTGCGGCACTCGCGATACAGACAGGATGCCAGGGCTGGGCTTTCGACCGTCGAGATGTCCACGCCCTGCGCCCAGGCGTGCCAGACGGCGTAAGCCGGATTGTCCTCGAAACCGGTCTGCATGGGATGATCCCATTCAGGGAGGCCGTCCCCGTCGCGGTCGTGGGCCGGAGCGAACCATGCCTGAAAGAAAACCAGTAGGTGCGGGAAAACCTCAGCCAGGATGGCTTCGTCTTCAGTCGCCTGGAATGCCTGCCAAGCCAGACAGGCCAACAGCGGCGGAGACAGCCAACGTCCGCGCTGACCGGCCAGCCCGGGCCGGCAATCTACGAAGCCATCTTTTCCCTGCGTGGACAGGAAATTGCGCACCAGGCCCTCGGCCAGCTCGCCCGCGCCGGGCAGCACGCTGGCAAGGTAATAAGCCTCCAGTGGGGATTGTCCGCTCCACAGGCTGGGGTAATCGCTGCCATCCCCGCGCATGGAGCGACCGTGGTCAGGCTGGCGCGCCAGCACAAAGGATGGATTGGGTAGACAGTCATTACCCGGAAAGAACAGGCTGAAGGCGGTCTTCTGGCTGAGGGCGAAGGCCGCGTCCCAGTCCGGATCGCCGGTCTGGACCTCGACGGTCTGGGCGGCGTTGACCAGCTCTATCCGGGCTCGTTCCGCATCCCACGCACGCGCCGCCGTGCGACGCACCAGCTCGAAGGAAGACTGTAGTTCGCCGAGGGAAGCCTGCGCCCAGGTTAGTTGGCGCGAGGCACCAGCCTCCAGTTGCAGGTCGAGGGTCAGGGAAGGGTACGGCCCCGGGCCGTGCAGTGGGCCACCAGTCAGGAAGATGACCGGCGCCAAGTCGGAGGTGCGCCCCGCCAGCACGTTGGCAAATTGCATCTGGGCATACACCAGGCTCTGCCCCTCGATCGGGACCAACAGGCCGCACAATTCCAGCCCCATTTCGGACGGCTGGTTGGTATGGTTCATGAACGTCAGCCGCCCGGCAAGGGTTTGGGAGGAGGGTATCCAGTACTCGGCCAGCACCTCGACCCCGACGAATGGAGAAAAGTTCAACGACAGGAAATTGGGATAGAAGCGGCGCAGGCGAGGCGGCGCGGCGAAATTGGTCGGCGCTGTGACCGTCGCGCCGTTGGCGGTGAAGCGCGGGAAGATGCGCATGGAACGCGCCCGCAGGCCATATGTGGTGCGCAGCGACAGGGCGGGCGGGTCACCGGTGCCGGGTTCCAGCTCCCAGATGTGGTCATTGAGATAATCGGGCTTGGATAGGCGAAAGTCCGCTGCCAGGGTCAGGGTGAGGGGATCGTCGAGGCCGACATACCAATCGCGCATGTTTCTATTGTACGGGTAGTTGCAGCACAGGTCAAAGGGTATAATTGGTCAGATAGTCTCATAGTCTCGTGGTCGGATAGTCTTGTGGCCGCTTGGTCGAGTAAGCGCGTGCTCACGTAGTCGTCCAGTAGTGACCACACGACGAAGTGACTGTTTGATTATAAAATTAACTGCCAAAGGAGTCTCATGTCTCCCCTCCCTGCTTCGCGTGGGTTGTATTTCGAGGAATTCCAGGTCGGCCAGCACATCCTCACCGCGGCGCGCACCGTCACCGAAAGCGACGTGGTGACCTTCGCCGGCCTTTCGGGCGATTACAACCAGATCCACACCGACGCGGCCTTCAGCCAGTCCACGCCCTTTGGTCAGCGTGTGGCGCACGGCTTGCTGTGCCTTTCTATTGTCTCCGGGCTGGCCATGCGCACCGGCGTGCTGGAAAGCACGGTGCTGGCCTTCCGCGAGATCAACGAATGGAAGTTCATCAAGCCGGTCTTTCTGGGCGACACCATCCACGCCGAACTGGACGTGACCGAGACCAAGGCACTGCCGCGCTTGAACGCTGGGTCGGTTACGATTGCCATCCAGGTCAAGAACCAGCGCGAGGAGGTGGTGATGAAAGGTGTGTGGATTACGCTCGTCATGAGCAAGCCGTAGGGAGCAGGGGAGAGAGGGAGCGGGGGCGCAGATGTGAAACGTCACATCCCCTACACCCCTGCACCTCTGCTCCCCTGCACTATGTGTCTCTGCAACAAGGATGATTATGGCGAATAATTCTTCCGACGACAAACAGGATCCTCGCGAGAAATTCCGCCGCCTGATCGCCTCCGAGTCCGAGACGCAGGCCGAACCCGTCAACGCGAGGCCGGAACACCCGACACCTGACACCGGAATACGCGACACCCCTCGCCCCGCCGTGGACTCGCGCGGTATGCCCCTTCCCCGCCGCGTGGACGAGATCGACATGAACGCCACGCGCGTCTCCCTGGCCGCCCTCGAGCACACGCCAACCACCACAGTTCATCGACGTCCGCCTCCCACCCCCTCACGACCCATGCGCGCCGCCCGCCGTCCGTTCGATTGGCGGAAAGCCGGCGGCTGTCTGCTGCGCGGCCTGATCCTGGTGACATTCGTCTTCGTTGCCCTGGTATTGATCCTGGCAGCCATCGGTATTTACGAGTGGTTCACCATCGCCGCCACTCTGCCCAGTGTGGAGGATTTGCGAGCGCGCGCCTCGCAATTCGAGACCACACGCATCCTCGACCGCAACGGGAACATCCTTTACGAGATCCTCGATCCCAACGCGGGGCGGCGCACGTACATCTCCCTCGACAAGATTTCACCCTACCTGGTCGCCGCGACCATCGCCACGGAAGACAAGGATTTTTACTCCCATCCCGGATTCGATCCGGTTGCCCTTATACGTGCTATTTGGAAGAACATCACCACCGGCGGCGAGGGCGGCGGTGCGTCCACCATTACACAGCAACTGGCGCGCACGCTGCTGCTTTCTCCGCAGGAGCGCAGCCAGCGCACTATCCTGCGAAAGACGCGCGAGATCATCCTGGCGGCCGAGATCACGCGGCAGTATTCCAAAGAAGATATTCTCGAGCTTTACTTGAACGAGATCTACTACGGCAATCTGGCCTACGGGATAGAAGCCGCCGCTGAGACGTACTTCAGCAAGTCGGCCAACCAGTTGACCCTGGGCGAAGCAGCCTTTCTGGCTGGCCTTCCGCAAGCGCCGTCCGTCTACGACATTTTCACCAACCCTGAGGTCACCATCAAACGCCAGCAGCAGGCGCTCGTGCTGATGTACCAACTCAGCCAGGAGCGCAACTGCATCTACGTCAGCAACAACCTCCAGCCGATCTGCGTAGACGTCTCGGCTGCCGCGTTGGCCGCCAATGAGATTGAGACTTACGCCTTCCAGCCGCCGCGAGTGGACATGCGCTTTCCTCACTGGGTGCAGTACGTGCGCGCCCAGTTGGAAGACCAGTTCGACCCACAAACTATTTACCGTTCCGGCTTTACCGTCTACACCACCCTGGACCCGGGCCTGCAAGACGTTGCCCAGCAGATAGTCAGCGACCAGGTCGCCGCGCTGGCCGACCGCCACGTCACCGACGGCGCGCTGGTCGCCATCCGCCCTTCCACAGGCGAAATCCTGGCCATGGTCGGCTCAGCCGATTTCTACAACACGGCCATATCGGGACAGGTCAACATGGCCACCAGCCCGACGCGCCAGCCGGGTTCGTCCATCAAGCCGTTGACCTACGTCGCCGCTTTCGAAAAGGGCTGGACGCCCGCCACCCTGCTCTGGGATGTGCCTTCCGAGTTCCCGCCCTCCGGCGACCCAAACGATACGCGTCCGCCCTACATCCCGGTCAACTACGATAGTAGGTTCCACGGCCCGGTGCTCGCCCGCTTCGCGCTGGCCAATTCCTACAACATCCCGGCCGTCAAGACCCTGCAATTCGTCGGTGTTTACGGCGATACCGGCCTGGTGGCCATGGCCAAACGCCTGGGCCTCACCAGCCTGACGCGCGACGAATACGGCCTCTCCCTGACCCTGGGCGGCGGCGATGTCAGCCTGTTGGAGATGACCGGCGCTTACACCGTCTTTGCCAATGGCGGGCGGCGCGTCCCGACGGTCACGATTTTAAAGATCGTGGATCACGAAGGCAAGGAGGTCTACCAGTACCAGGCGCCTTCGGGCGAACAAGTCATCCGCGCCGAGCACGCCTTCCTGATCTCGTCTATCCTCTCGGACAACGAGGCGCGCGTACCGATGTTTGGGCGGGACTCGGTCCTCAACCTACCCTTCCAGGTGGCCGCCAAAACCGGGACATCGGATGAATTTCGGGACAACTGGACGCTCGGCTACACCCCCGACCTGGCCGTGGGCGTGTGGGTCGGGAACGCCGATTACACGCCGATGGAGAATACCAGCGGCCTGACGGGTGCAGCGCCCATCTGGTCGCAGTTTATGCAGATTGCCATCCAATACCTGACCGGTGGGAATCCCACGCCATTCGTCCGGCCCAACGGCGTGGTGGAAAAGGTCATCTGTTCCGTTTCGGGGACCGAACCCTCCCAGTGGTGCCCCAACCAGCGGACGGAGTACTTCGCTGCCGACCAGCCGCCTCTCCCCTCCAGCCAGGACCTGTGGCAGGAACTCTTGATTGACACCTGGACGAGCCTGCGCGCCTCGCCGACCTGCTCCGATTTCACCGAGGAACGGATGGTGCTGAACGTCTCCGAGGAATGGGCCAGGAACTGGATCCGCCAGGAGCCGAACGGCCAGGAGTGGGCCAGGGAGATGGGCTTTACGGATAAAATCTACTACGCACCCGAGCGGGAATGTAAAGAGGACGATCCTCACCCCAAGCTCGATTTCGTCGGCCTGAAAGACGGGCAGGAGATCACCGCCAGTCCGTTGGATATCTTTGCAGTGGCGGATGCCACAGCAAACTTCCAATACTTCCGCATGGATTATGGGGAGGGTAGTGACCCATCCACTTGGACGACGCTGGTGGATACCACCTCGTCGCCGGTATCCGCGGCCTCGAAAATCTACACCTGGGACTTGACCAGCGTGACGGGAGATGTCATCACCTTGCGGCTGTACATGAACAGCAATACGGGCGGTCATGCTGACAAGCGCGTCCATCTGCGCCTGAACCTGCCTACCCCGACCCCCACGCTGACCCCCACCTCAACGCAGACGAACACGCCGACGCCGACCGACATGCCTACTTCCACACCAACGCCCTCTCTGACTCCATCACAGACTCCCACGCCAACGCCTTCCGCCACGCCCACCCTAACGCCCACCCCGACGAACACTCCTACGCCAACCCAAACGCATACGTAAAGCAGACTTCCGAAGTCTCTAAGACTTCGGAAGTCTGCTTCATGGCACTGCTGCAATCGGCCGCCAGGCGGGATCGAAATCCAGGGCCGGATCGGTCGTCAGGCGGGCGCGATCCTTGCCATCCACACCCATAACGTAAATGTCATAGTTCATGTTATCCGAGCTTTCGAAGGCGATCCTGAGACCATCCGGAGAGTAGGCTGCATCCATGGCGAACACGCCATTGGTGACAAGGCTGGCATCATTGCCCTCCCGCTCGTCATAACGGATGGACATCAACCAGCAAAGCGCCTGCTTTCCGCTGGACTGGGTGAAGAGGATCGTCTCTCCATCCGGCGACCAGGCTGGCAAGTAATCCCAATAGTCTATACCACTGCGCACCAACTGTGTGGGGCCGCGCCCGGCGTCGCTCATCACCCAAATTTGTAGCACGCCCAAGCGTCGGACCGTGTACACGATCTGCGTCCCGGCCGGCGACCAGGCGGGCTGGCGAGCCTGGATGTCGCTGTTCGTCTCGTTCAGGCGCGTCACCGTCAAATCCGTCATGTTCAGCACATAGATCTGAGTATAACCGTCGCGTAAAGAGGTAAAGGCGATCCGCCCGCCGTCCGGCGACCAGGCCGGGTCGAAATCGCCGCCCGCGGCTGTGGGCAGGGCCGCCAGCCCGCTGCCATCGGCATTGACGATGAACAGGCTGGAATCGGGATAAAGGTCGGTCCTCTCGAGGCAGGGCGAAATAAAAACGATGCGCAAGCCATCCGGCGACCAGGCGGGCTGGC
>JALHUM010000170.1 GCA_022865905.1 Anaerolineales bacterium
TATTTATGTACTATTTAACTATCTGGCCTTCGCCGAGCGATTTGTATACTGGGTAGCGGGTTGGTATGTTTTTAGTATTCACCCCTTTATCGGAGTAGGTCTCGGTAATGTGGGGTTTTTCTTCCAAAAGACACTTCCTTCTTACAGTTGGGGGCTACCGGAAGTAATGAATGTTTTTTATCGCGCCTTGACGATTCCAAACACGAAGAGTTTTTGGATACGGTTGTTAGCAGAAACAGGCATTGCGGGGTTCGCATCTTTCCTTACCTGGTATTATGTCTTATGGAAATCAGGCCATTTCCTGAGGCGAAGTTCAGATTTACTCTTCCGAACTGTCGGTTGGTATGGTTTATTCGTGATGATAGCATTTGTCATTGAGGGCTTTAGCGTAGACACTTTCGCATTGCCTTATCTGTGGATATCTTTGGGAATCATTAGCGCAGCCAGCGCACTATTACGTAGCTCAATAAAAAACGCCGTGCTTCCTTGAAGGTACCCGTGTCCAGGTCTTCATCCCTCTGACCGAAGAGGCTGCCGAACGTCTGCACCACGCCGCGGGCATCGGCTTAATCCCCCCTATCGAAACCTGAGGTGCTATGCCATTCGCTGCCGGAATACACTATTTCATCCATGAGGGGGGCGATGTGTTCAGGCCTCCTGTGATCTTGATCCATGGGGCGGGCGGGAACCACCTGTACTGGCCGCCCGAACTTCGGCGGCTGACTGGTTATCGCATCTATGCGCTCGACCTGCCCGGACACGGTAAATCCAGCAGCGTCGGACTCCAATCCATCCGCGATTACGCCAGCAGTGTAGTGAATTTCATAGATTCGGTCGGACTCACGCGGGTGGTTATTGTCGGGCACTCAATGGGAGGCGCAATCGCCCTGACCCTGGGCCTCGACCACGCCGAACGGGTGGCCGGTCTCGGCCTGATCGGGACAGGCGCGCGCTTACGCGTCGCTCCTCCTGTGTTGAGCAACACAGCCAACCCGGCCACCTTTCCATTGGCAGTCGAGATAATCAACGAGTGGGCTTTCGGGCCGCAGGCCGACCCTCACCTGAAAGCGGTGGCCGCTCGCCGCATGGCAGAGACGCGCCCGGCTGTATTGCACGGCGACTTGCTCGCATGCGATGCTTTCGACATCATGGATCGGTTGAGCGAAATCCACTTCCCCACCCTGGTGCTCTGCGGTACAGAAGACAAACTCACCCCCCTTACATATTCCAAAACCCTGGCCTCCAAAATTCCTGGGGCTGCGCTCCAGACTGTGGATGGCGCCGGTCACATGGTCATGCTGGAAGAGCCGCGCCGCGTGGCCGGGGCCTTGACAGTCTTCTTGAAGACGGTGCCTTATACGCCAGGGATGTAGCCAACTCTTGGGTGTCGTTTCAAAGAATAGGCCACCGATTTCACGGATAAACACAGGTTTTTATGATTCTGCCATGCATGGAAGGCCAAATTAGTGAAGATCCGTGTCAATCCATGGCAAGAATCCCTCCCCACTGCAATCGAGTGCGGAAGGCAAGCGATTAAACCCCAAGCATCTCTTTCAGAAATTGACGCGCATTCTGGATCGCCCGGGCACGATGGCTCAGGCGGTTCTTTTCGTCCATGCTGAGTTCGGCCATCGTCTTTCCGAGAGCAGGGATCAAGAAAATCGGATCGTAGCCGAATCCATTTGTCCCCCGCTCCTCGGGGATGATCTCGCCTTCACACGCGCCCAAGGCGTAACGCACCTCGCCGGCGGGCGTGGCGACCGCCACCGTAGCGCGAAAGCGCCCCGTCCAGGGACGAGGCTTGCCCTGCAAGCACTGCAAGAGATAGGCGCGCCGGTCGGCGTCGGTGGCATCCGGCCAGGGGGCGAAGCGGTGAGAATGTAAGCCCGGTTTGCCATCCAGCGCGTCCACTTCCAGACCGGAGTCATCGCCCAGGGAAATCCGTCCACTGGCGCGGGCGAAGGCCAACGCCTTGCGAGCCGCGTTCTCGGCGTAGGTTTGACCCTCTTCGGGGATAAGCAGCTCTAGGCCGATTTCTTCCGGAAGGATCAATTCCACGCCTGTGCAGCCCAGCAGGGCCTGGATCTCGCGAACTTTGCCGCGGTTGTTGGTGGCTAACAGTAACTTCGGCATAATCTCCTGGTCACTGGTTAGAGCGGATTCTGGTTCTTATGTGTTCAATCGCCCAGGTGGATGAGGCGCGTACCAGCGGTTCAGGGTCACGCAAAGCTTTTCGAAGCGCCTGAATGGCTGCCGGGTCACGCACATTACCGAGGGCAATTGCCACATTGCGCAGGTAGCCGCGCCGTTTGGCGCGTTGGATTGGGCTATCCTTGAACTTATGGTTGAAATCCTGTGGGTTGAGCGTCAGTTCGGCGATCAGATCCGGGTGTGGTACGCCGGGACGGGGTGCAAAGGCCGGGTCTCCGCTCGGCGCGGCGAAGCGGTTCCACGGGCAGACCATCTGGCAAATGTCACAACCGAAGACCCATTGCCCCATGCGTTCGCGCAGATCGAGCGGGATTTCTTCTTTTAGCTCGATCGTCAGGTACGAGATACAACGGCGGGCATCCAGGGTGCGGTCGGGAAGGATGCACTGGGTTGGGCAGGCTTCGATGCAGCGCCTGCAAGCCCCGCAGCGATCCGCCTCGAAGGGGGGATCGGGTTCCAGGTCAACGCCAAGCAGGATTTCGGCCAGCAGGAAGTACGAGCCGATATACGGGTGGATGAGAGTAGTGTTCTTTCCGATCCAGCCCAAGCCGGCGCGCTGGGCTAGTTCGCGTTCCAGGAGCGGCCCGCTATCGGTGTACCAGTGGCTGTGAATAGAATGCCCCCCGTGAGTTTCGGCGAACGCCGACAAGGCTCGCAGGCGTTCTGGTAGAACAAGATGGTAATCTGCGCTCCAAGCGTAGGCCGCGACGCGTCCGTGAGGTGATTCGCCCTCACCCCCTTCCGCA
>JALHUM010000171.1 GCA_022865905.1 Anaerolineales bacterium
CAATCTTCTCGGCTGGGAAATCCGGCAGCATCCATTGGGTCCACATTTCCTTTTCGGAGGCTTCAATCAGGCGCTCTTTGGCTCGTTTCCGCAAGACTTGGTATCTATCCTCCAGCAAGGCAAAAAAAGCATCGGGGGACATTTTTGCGCCAGTCAACTCGACCAGCTTCTGTTTTGATTGCGCCATGAAGGCTTCGTCTTTGATAACGATCCGCAGCGTATTGCCGACATCCAAAAAAATGGCTTCGATCTTATGATTCATTTCCTTTGCCTTTCGAAGGCTAATTGAAGTGGGAGAGAACTTGCAATTTTAAATTTTCTGAAATATTACTTTCATGCTCAAATCATACAACATTTTTCAAGATAATGCAAGCAATCGTTCAAAAAGTATTGACTTTTCACTTCCAGATGAGTAAACTAGGGCCATCTTCTGCACACGTGTGCACATGTACCCGCCAGGGTAAAGGAATTGCGAATGCCAGCCACGATCAAGGATATTGCCAAACAGGCGAATGTCTCGCACTCCACCGTCTCGCGGGCGTTGCGCGGCAGCCCGCTCATCGCCGAGCAGACAGCCGAGCGCATCCGCCAGGCCGCCGCCGAACTGGGCTACCTCCCCAGCGCCGCCGCCCGCAGCCTGAAGACCAACCGCTCGCAAGCCCTGGGAGTCATCGTTAGCAGCATTGACGACCCGTATTTCAGCGAAATCTTGCAGGGCATCGAAGAAGCCGCACAAGACAGCGGCTACAGCTTATTCATGGCCGCCTCGCAGCGCGACTCGGAGCGGGAACGACACATCGTCCAGGTGATGCGCGAGCACCGCGTGGATGGCGTCATCATCTGTTCGACATCCTTCAGCGCCGGGCAAAGCCAGCAATTTCTCAAATACGGTATCCCGATTGTGGCTGTCAACAACCAGGCCGCCGAAGACTACCGCTACTCCATCTACCACGATGACAAGGACGGCAGCCGCCAGGTGACGCGCCACCTGATTGACCTGGGGCACAGGCGGATTGCCTACCTCGGCAACTCACTTTCGGGGCGGACAACCCTCGACCGGCTCTCCGGCTTCCAGCAGGAGATGGACGCCGCGCGGCTGCCCATTCCCCCCGAAACCGTCCTCCAGGTGCCCGGTGGCGGACCTGAGGATGGCCTGGCCGGGGTGGAGCATTTCCTCAGCCTGAGCGAGCGTCCCTCTGCGCTGGTCTGCTATAACGACATGATGGCAGTCGGGGTTCTGAAGGGGTTACAGCAGGCGGGCATCCGCGTCCCGGCGGGGATGTCCGTGACCGGATTTGACAACATCGTTTTTACGGCCTATACTAATCCCCCGCTGACCACCTTCGACCAGCCCAAGCAATTTATCGGCGCGGAAGCCGCCCGCCTCCTGCTCGACCTGCTGCAATCCCCCGCCTGTGACGTCGCGTCCGCCCAGCCTAAGGTGCGGATGCTGAGAGGCAGGTTGCTTGTTCGCGAGTCTACGGCACCGCCCGCTGCTTGAGAGCAAGACTTCTGAAGTCTCGGCCCTTACGGGATGCTTCGCGAAGACTTCGGAAGTTTGAGAATGAATATGAGCACTTGCCTGATTTCCTCCAACCTTCACTTTTTCCCGCGCTCACTGGTCTCGCATAACGGCGTGGAATATGCCCTGGCGCAAACCAACAGCGGGACTCGACTGGCCGTGCTGGCGGACTCAATCCCAGCGGACTTCGACGGCGAATGTTCCGAACTCGGCGGTCGGCTCCTGAGCCTGTGCGCGCTGACCCCGAAAAATGCCGCCGCCATGCGCACGCACCTGACCTGGCTCCGACCGCGTCCTCTCGGGCTGTCCACCTCCGCTGGGATGGGCGACCGACTCGGACTGGCCACGCCGGGACACGTGCGCGCAATTCGAATAGCGCAAGGAAAGATTGCGCCCATCTTCGCCCAGCAATCCGTCCGCGAGATGGCACGCACCGGGCGCACTCCCCAGCAAGTCATGGACGACGCCACCTGGGGCATCTTTGCCGAAGGCTGGCAAGCTGGTTTCGGCGCGGACGCCGATCATCTCAAGACCCCGGTGGATATTGACGCCTGCCTGGCCGCTGGTTTTACCTTTTTTACAATCGACCCCGGCGCGCACGTGGACAACCGCGCTGAGAGCGCCAACTTGGTCGAACTGCGCCAACTTTCGGAAAACTTGCCAGCCGAGGTTCAGCCGAGAGCCAGCGGTTTGATGGGCAATGATTTCGATATCGAAGACCGGTCACTGCGCTTCGATGAGTTCACGCTGCTCAAGGCGGCGGTCAAATATGGGCGCGCCGTAGCGCACGTGGCGGCCATGTACCAACATTTAGTGCAGGCTGCCGGGCCGCGCCCGTTTGAATTGGAAGTCTCGGTAGACGAGACCGACCAGCCGACCTCGAACGCCGAGCATGTTTACATCGCCAGCGAGATGCAACGGCTGGGCGTGAAGTGGGTCAGCCTGGCGCCGCGTTACATCGGGCGCTTCGAGAAGGGCGTGGACTACATCGGCGACCTGGCCGCGTTCGAGGCGGACTTCGCCGGTCACGCCGTCATCGCCCGCCGGTTCGGGCCATACAAACTCAGCCTGCACTCCGGCTCGGACAAGTTCAGCATCTATCCCATCGCCGCCCGGGTCTCGCGCGGGCTGGTCCATCTGAAAACCGCAGGCACCAGTTACCTTGAAGCGCTGCGCACGGTTGCCACCTTGGATCCAGTCCTCTTCCGTGAAATTTACACCTTTGCCCGCGAACGCTACGAAACAGACAGGGCTAGTTACCACGTCTCAGCGGAACTGGGGCGCGCGCCGATACCCGAGGCCGTCACCGATTGGCTCGACCTGCTCGACCAGTTCGACGCTCGCGAAATCCTGCACGTCACCTTCGGCTCGGTGCTGACCGAGAAGGCAGCCGATGGACAGAAGCGATTCTACGAGCGGCTCATGTCCGCCCTGTGCACCAACGCAGAAGCCTACGCGGCCAACCTGGAAAAGCATTTCATCCGGCATTTGGAGCCGTTTATCTGCTCGCTGGTAGAGCGATGCCCTGCACGTGTTGAAATGTAGGCGGCGGGGTCTCCCTGGCCTGTCCGGCCAGGACAGGCGATACCGCCTTTGACCTACTCGACCAGCGCCGCCGTACACTTGCACCTGAACTTGCAGCGCAGGTGCAAGTTCAGGTGTCGAGACCAGCATCAATTCAAGAGAGACTTTATGGACACTTCCTTTTTCCAAAAACTTTACGACTTCTCCAATAAAACCGCCGTCGTGACCGGTGGCGCGGGCATCCTGTGCGCGGCGATGTGCCGGGCGCTGGCCGCGGCCGGGGCCAAAGTCGCCGTGCTGGACTTGAACACCGAGGCCGCCGAAAGCCTGGCCGCGGAACTCCGCTCCACAGGCGAGGAGGCCATCGCCGTGACCTGCAACGTTCTCGAAAAAGTCAGCCTCGAATCCGCCGCGCAGGAGGTGCTGGCGAAATTCGGGCGCGTGGACATCCTCATCAACGGCGCGGGCGGCAACAAACCGCAGGCCACCACCAGCCTGGAGCAGCCCTTCTTCGACCTGCCCGCCGAGGCCCTGCGCTGGGTCTTCGACCTGAACCTTCTGGGGGCGATATTGCCCGCGCAGGTTTTTGGCAAAATCATGGCGGGGCAAAAAAGCGGCGTCATTCTCAACATCTCCTCGATGAACGCCTTCCGTCCGCTGACGCGCATCCCTGCCTACTCGGCGGCCAAGGCGGGTGTGAGCAACTTCACCCAGTGGCTGGCCGTCCACATGGCGCAGGAGTATTCGCCGCAGATACACGTCAACGCCATCGCCCCCGGCTTTTTTGTCGGCGACCAGAACCGACGCCTTGTGCTGAACGAGGATGGTTCGCTGACACCGCGCGGCCAGTCCATCCTTGACCACACCCCGATGAAGCGTTTCGGCACGCCAGATGAGTTGCTCGGCGCGGTTCTCTGGCTGGTCTCCCCCGCCTCGGCCTTTGTCACCGGTATAGTCATCCCGGTGGATGGAGGATTCTCAGCGTTTAGTGGTGTTTGATATCGGTAGGGGCGACGTATACGTCGCCCTTACTACGGGATGAACATGATCAATTCTCAAGCAATCGCCCCGCAAAATCAACTGCTCAATGAGCAGAAGATCATCGATACTCTGCATATAGGTCTCGTGGGTCGGTTCGCAGGTCAAAAGGTGTTGGCGCTCATCCCCGACCACACGCGCTCGCTGCCGCTGCCGTTGCTCTTTCGCACCCTGGTCGAAATCCTGCACGACGCAAAGCAACTCGACTTCATGGTGGCGCTCGGCACCCACCCGCCGCTCTCGGAGGAAAATCTCAACAAACTGGTCGGCATCACCGCCGAGGAACGGAATACTCTATACGCAACAATCGGTTTGCTAAACCATGCCTGGGCCAACCCGTCAGCGTTGACCATGCTCGGGGTGATGGAGCAGGACGAATTCCACGCGCTGGCGGGCGGGCGCTGGCACCCCTCGCTGCCAAATCGGGTTCCCATCCGCATCAACAAGGCCGCGCTGGAATACGATCACATTCTCATCCTGGGGCCGACCTTCCCGCACGAGGTGGTTGGCTTTTCGGGCGGGGCAAAGTACCTGTTCCCCGGCATCTCCGGCGCGGAGATGATTGACGCCACCCACTGGCTGGGCGCGCTGGCGGGCGTGGTCGGCACGATCGGCATTAAGGACACGCCCGTGCGGAGGATGATCCACGCCGCGGCGGAGCGGCTCAAGACCCCCGTCACGCTGGTCGCGCTGACGGTGGATGATCACGATCTAGCAGGGCTGTTCATCGGCGACATGTACGAGGCCTGGAACGCAGCGGCGGATTTCTCAGCGCAGCGGCACATCATCTATTGCGAGAGACAGTTCCAGCGCGTGCTGTCCTGCGCCCCGCCGATGTACGCTGAACTGTGGACGGCCGCCAAAGCCATGTACAAACTCGAACCGGCGGTGGCAGTCGGCGGTGAGGTTGTCATCTATGCCCCTCATCTGGATACCGTCAGCCTCGTGCATGGCAGGTACATCTACGAGATTGGCTACCATATCCTGCCTTATTTCCTCGCCAACTGGGAACGTTTCAAGCACATCCCTCTCGGCGTACTGGCGCACAGCACCCACTTGCGCGGCTCGGGCGTGATGGAGAACGGCGTCGAAAAGTCCAACGTGCGCGTCACGCTGTCGAGCAAGATCCCGCCCGATGACTGCGCCCGGCTCAACCTGGGCTATCTCGACCCGGTCTCCGTCAATGTACGAGACTGGGAAGGGCGCGAGGACGAAGGCATTCTATATGTCCCCAAGGCCGGAGAGATGTTGTATCGAGTCTTCCCTGCCTCCGGTGGATGAATCCACCGGCTAATTCACGAAGCCCGCTGAAGCGAGCTGAAATTGGGTGTAGCCGCTTTCAAGCGGCTTCGTAAAGTAGCCGGGGATTTCAATCCTCGGCGGAGACGGACAAAAGAGCTTTTTTTCGGGAGTGCCGTTTTTCCAGGCATGTCGGACATGACAAGCTAACCTCGCCAGATGCGCTAAAGAGCGTATCCTAATCAGAAAAAGCTGGAGAGAGTCAATGACCTACAAAATCGGTATCGTCGGCCTGGGCGTGATGGGTCACAACCTGGCCTTGAACATGGAGCGCAATGGCTTTCCAGTGGCGGGCTACGATTTGGATGCCGTAAAAACCAAAGCCTTCCTCGAAGGCCCCGGCGCGGGGAAGAATATCATTGGCGTGGACTCACCCGCCGCGCTGATGGCCGCGCTCGAAAAGCCGCGCCGCATTCTGCTGATGGTGCCGGCCGACGCACCGGTGGACAGCGCCATCACCCAACTCAAGCCGCTTCTCGAGCCGGGCGATATTTTAATGGACGGCGGCAACTCGTTCTTCCTGGATACCGAGCGGCGCAACAAAGCCCTCGAGGTGGAGGGATTCAACTACATTGGCACAGGCGTATCGGGCGGGGAGGAGGGCGCCTTGTGGGGTCCGTCCATCATGCCGGGCGGACAGCGCCAGGCCTGGGAGGCCACCGCCCCCATCTTCCGCGCTATTGCCGCCAAAGCGGAGGACGGCCAACCCTGCGTGGAGTACATTGGGCCGCGCGGCGCAGGGCATTACGTCAAGATGGTGCATAACGGCATCGAGTACGGCGATATGCAGCTCATCGCCGAAATCTACGACATCCTGCATCGCGGCCTGGGTCTTTCATCGCGGGAACTCCACACCATTTTTGCTGAATGGAACACAGGCGAACTGAAATCATATCTGATAGAAATCACGGCCGATATTTTCGAGAAAATAGATGCCGAGACCGGCCGCCCAGTTGTGGATTTGATCCTCGACGAGGCGCAGCAGAAAGGCACCGGCAAGTGGACCAGCCAGAATGCCCTGGATGTGAGCGCGCCCATCCCGACCATCAACGCGGCGGTGGAAAGCCGCATCCTCTCTGGACTGAAAGCACAGCGCGTGACTGCCAGCCGCGTCATTCGCGGACCCAAGCCTGAGTACAAAGGCAACCGCGCCCGCCTGATTGACGCGGCGCGCCAGGCACTGTATGCCAGTAAAATCACATCCTATGCCCAGGGATTAGGGCTGCTTAAGATTGCCTCGGAAGATTATCAGTACAATCTGAATCTGGGTGAGATTGCCAAGATCTGGCGGGCGGGCTGCATCATCCGCGCCTGCTTGCTGGGCGACATCATGTCCGCCTATGCGCGCGACCCGGCGTTGACCAATCTGCTGTTGGATGAGACATTCCGCGCCGCAGTCGAGAGCCGCCAGGGAGCCTGGCGCTTCGTGGTGCAAACCGCGGTCGGCATGGGTATCCCGGCGTTGGCATTGAGCGCCTCGCTGGCTTACTTCGACGCCTACCGCAGCGAGCGCCTACCTGCCAACCTGATCCAGGCGCAGCGCGATTACTTCGGCGCGCATACCTACCGGCGGGTGGACCGCGAGGGCACGTTCCATACAGAATGGAATTAGCAGTGTCATTGCGAGGAGGGTTGAGTAGGCAGTGCTTTTCTGCCGTATCGAAACCCGACGAAGCAATCCCCTCGCAGGCGTGGGGATTCCTTCGTCGCAAAGCATGCCCTGAGCAAAGCGAACGGGAACGCTCCTCGCAATGACAACAAAGGAGAGCATCATGAAATATGGCCTCAATATTCCTCAACAAGGCGCACTCGACTTCCTCTCGCTCGGCGCGCTTGTGCACCGCCTCGACCCGGGGATCGTCCCTTTCCGCAAGGCGAGCGAATGCCGCATCCACGTCAGCGGCGGGGAGTTCAACGTGGCCGCCAACCTGTCGGACTGTTTCCGCCTGAAGACCGGCATCGTCACGGCCATGGTGGATTACCCCATTGGCGACCTGATAGCTGAACGCGTTCGGGCAATGGGCGTCAAGCCGTTTTACAAGCAGTTCAGGCACAACGGCGTGAACGGCCCGAACATGGCGACAGTCTACAGCGACCGCGGCTACGGCGTGCGTGCTCCAATGGTCTTCTACAATCGCTCCAACGAGGCAGCAGCGCAACTCAAACCCGGCGACTTCGACTGGCAGGCCATCTTTGCTGGAGGTGTGCGCTGGTTCCACAGCGGCGGCATCTTCGCCTCGCTCTCGGATACAACCGGCGAGGTTATCATCGAAGGGATGAAAGCAGCCAAGTCCGCCGGTACGGTGGTCTCGTTCGACCTGAACTTCCGCGCCAAACTATGGAACATCTGGGGCGGAATGGAACGCGCCCAGTCGGTCATCCGCCGCATCGTCGAGAACGTGGATGCGCTGGTGGGCAACGAGGAAGACTTGCAGCTGGGACTCGGCGTCTCGGAGCCGGAACCAGGCTCACGGTCCGGCCTCGACCCGAGCGCCTTCTTCGGGATGATTGACAAGGTGGTGGACAAGTTCCCGCAGATCAAAATCGTCGCCACCACCCTGCGCGAGGTGCACTCGACCAACCGGCATTCCTGGGGCGCGGTGGCCTGGATTGACGGGCAAACCTACGTCTCCCCGACCTGCGAACTGGACATCTACGACCGCGTCGGCGGCGGAGACGGGTTTGCCTCCGGCCTCTTCTACGGCCTGCTGACGGGTGAGCCGGAGCAGGAAGCTGTTAATCTCGGCTGGGCGCACGGCGCGCTGCTGACCACCTTTCCCGGCGACACGACCATGGCGACAGTAGAGCAGGTGCGGGCGTTCGCCAAAGGCGGCTCGGCGCGCATCCAGCGGTAAATTTTCCATAAATCCACATGACAAAATTGCGTCCTTCGTTGTTGCATGACCCATCCATAGAACAGGGAAAACAAGATCCATGAATTCACACGATCGAGTGTGGCAGTCGTTGAACCATAGAGAGCCGGATCACGTCCCGTTCGATCTGGGCGGCACCGGCTTGAGCACCATCCATGTCACTGCTTACCAGAATCTGCGCCGATACCTGGACCTGCCCGCAGTGGAACCCCGTATTGCGTTCATCGCAGAGCAACTGGTCTTGGTGGATGATGACCTGGCCGAGCGACTTCAAACGGATGTTCGGCCGGTACTTCCGGGCGTAGCAGCGGTGTTTCAATATACTTTTCGAGATGAAGGTGCGTACGAGGCGTACACCGACGAATGGGGAATCGGCTGGCACAAGCCCAAAGATGGCGGCCTCTATTACGATATGTACCACCATCCGCTGGCGGATGCCAACTCGCTCGATGAACTAAGGGCATATCCTCTCCCTGATCCACTCGACGATGGACGATTTGTCGCCCTGCGGTCCAAGGCGGAGGCGGCTACCTCCAAAGGGAAGTGTGTTGTCCTGGCCGGACCTTGCGCTGGGATTGCTGAGGTTTATTCCTGGATGCGGGGTTATGAGCAGTATTACATTGACCTGGCACTCAACCAGAAGTACGTGGCTTATATGCTCGACCGGTTGATGGAATGGAAGTGCGTCTTCTGGGAGCGCGCCCTTAAGGAAATCGGCGACCTCGTAGACGTTGTGATCGAAGCAGATGACCTGGGTGGGCAAGCCTCGTCACTCATGTCGCCCAATACCTACCGAAGCCTGATCCAGCCGCGCCATAAGCGACTCTTTTCATTCATCAAAGCACAGGCCCCAGTCAAGCTGTTTTATCACACCTGCGGTGCGGTGCGCGCTCTCATCCCAGATTTAATTGACGCCGGGATTGATATTCTCAACCCTGTGCAGATCAGCTCGCCGGGCATGGGTTTGTACGAGTTGAAGCGCGAATTTGGGCGCGACCTGGTGTTCTGGGGCGGCGGCGCGGATACGCAGCATGTACTCGGCACTGCGACTCCGGAACAAGTCAGGGTGCACGCGAAGCGAAACATCGAGGCCCTGGCTCCCGGGGGAGGCTTTGTCTTTACCGCCGTGCATGATATCCAGGCAAACGTCCCGCCGGAGAACATCATGGCCATGTGGGAAGCCTGGCAAACCTGCGGTGTCCGTCCGCATCCGCCAGAATAGAGTGACACCTTGTGAAACCTGTGAGGTTTGGCTCAAATCACATTTGGCAGGAGGAAGCTATGGACAAGATGAAAGCTCTCGTATTCAGGGATGTTGGTAAGATCGAACTGACCGAACTCCCCATCCCGAAAGTCAAGGAGCCTGACGATGTGCTGCTCAAGGTCAAGGCTGTGGGTATCTGCGGCTCGGACATCAAGATCATCGAGGGCAAGCACCACTTCAAGCCCAACACGGTGCTGGGCCACGAGTTCTGCGGCGAGGTGATCGAGGTCGGTACGCACGTTCACCACGTCAAGATCGGCGATCGCGTGGCGATTGATAATAACATCCGCTGCGGCTTTTGCTCCTTCTGCCGCATGGGACTGAGCAGCCAGTGCGTCGAGATCAAGACCAGCGCGCTGGGCGTGATGCGCGACGGAGGCTACGCCGAATACTGCCTGTTGCCGGAAAAGCAATGCTTCGTGCTGCCCGATGAGATTGACGATATTCTAGGCACGCAGATCGAGACGCTGGCGACGGTGGTCAACGGTATGAACACGCTGCTCATGCTGCCCTATGACTACGTTCTGATCTTGGGCTTTGGGCCGATTGGCTACCTGTTCGCCCAGTTCGCCAGGAACATCGCCGCCAAAGTCGCCGTGACCGAGATTGACCCGTTCCGCATCGGCGTGGCGAAGGAGTGCGGGCTGACGGTCTGGAATCCGCATGAGGACGACATCGAGCAGAAAATCACCGCGTTCACCTACGGGCGCAAGGCGGACATCGTCATTGAGGCGACCGGCAACGCTCTAGAGCAGGCGATGCAATGCGTAACCCCTGGCGGCAAGGTGCTGCCTTTCGGCATGGATTCGAGCATCAGGGCGACTGTCGTGCCGAACGAAATCACGCGCTGGGCGACCAAAATCCTGGGGCTTTATCTCGGACAGAACACAATGGTGCCGTCCATCCGCATCTTCCAGGAGCGTCGCCTGAACATGAAGCCGTTCTTCACCAAGCTCATCCCACTGGAGGAAGGCCTGGGCGCGTTCGATCTGCTGGGTCTGGACATGAAAACCCTGACGCATCATCCCAAGAGCGCGATGAAGATCGTGATGAAGATATGAGAAAAATCAACATCGCCGTCATCGGCACAGGACGCATGGGCAGCGTCCACACCCGCAACCTGGCGCGGCTCATCCCCGAAGCGGACCTGGTCGCGGTCTGCGACATCCGCCTGGAGGTCGCGCAGGCCGTGGCGGATGAGTTGGGCATCCAGCGCGTGATCAAAGATTATCACGAACTCCTTGAAGACAAAGATATCGAAGCCATCCTCATCGCCACCAGCACCGACACGCACGCTTTTATCATGAAGGATGTTGCTGCTGCGGGCAAGCACATCTTTTGCGAAAAGCCGCTGGCGCTGAATCTGGCGGATATTGACGCGGCGCTGGCGGCGGTCGGGAAAGCCGGAGTCAAGTTGCAGGTCGGGTTCAACCGCCGTTTCGACAAGAGTTTCCAGCGCGTACGCGAAATCGTCGCCTCGGGCGAGATTGGGCATCCGTGCATCCTGCGCGTCACCAACCGCGACCCGGAACTGCCGGACATGGAATTCCTGCGCGTCTCGGGCGGGATGTTCCTCGACATGACCATCCACGACTTCGATATGGCGCGTTTCCAGGTCGGCGAGGTTGAGGAAGTCTACGCCACCGGCAGCGTGCTGATCGAGCCTGCGCTGAAAGAGTTTGGCGATATTGACACGAACGTGGTCACGCTCAAGTTCGCCAACGGCGCGGTGGGCGCGATTGACAACAGCCGCCAGGCGGTCTATGGCTACGACCAGCGGCTGGAGGTCTTTTGCACGAACGGCACGGCAATGGCGGACAATGAGGCCGAGAGCACCATCCTGAAAGGCGACCTAGACGGATTCCACTCGGCCCGCCCGCCGCACTTTTTCATGCAGCGTTACGCC
>JALHUM010000172.1 GCA_022865905.1 Anaerolineales bacterium
CCAGTATTACAATAATGGCCCCGAGCCTACACCAATCTCAATCCCAATAGAGGCTCTGTTCGATACGCCTCCACAATTTCACCGCATTTCATCCCTCCAGTTCTCTCCAGACGGCTTTTTCCTAGCCGCCGGCTACCCTGAAGGGGCTACTCTTGTCGGCATCTGCCCTTGAGCGGTCGTTCCTATTCCCTTACTGAAATGGCTGCCCACCCACTCGCTGGAGCCGATATGGTCTACCCACGCTTATCGTTTGCGCGAGATTGGCGTTGTACTGGTCGGGCGGCTCAGTTCTGTTTGTTTGCGTGGTATTCTCCTCCGCGTAAAGTTGGATCGAAGAGACGTCGTACATCACCTCGTAGTTGCCCGAGACAGAGAGGTCGTAATAGTCGGAAAGGATGACGTCACTCGATGTGCTTTCACCTGCCGCCAGGGTGATGTAATCCTTGTCGGTTGTCGCCAGGCGTTTGATCATCGGGCCGATGTAAGTGACCGGCTCGCCATCCCGTGTGACGGTGAAAAGCGGCCCTCCGACCCCTTCGACGGGTGTGAACCATTTGAGCACTTTGAGCGGGAAATAGTTGCCGTTGGTGATGGTAACGTGCAGTGTAATGGGTTCGTTCGCCTTATATAATACTTTATCAGCGCTCAGGCTGGCAACCGCGCTCGTCGGTAATTTCTCGGTGGGTCCCTGGGCGCGGGCGGAAAGCAAGCTCTTGACACCCAAAGCGATAAGGATGGCTGCCACGAGCAAGAGCCCGTAGAGTGAGATATGTAACAGCGAGATTGGTTTCTTATCTTGCATTTAAGCCTCCGTGGTCCGAATGGCTTGCGCCATTTTTTGGTGTACTTTCAGTATACTAATACTATGAGGATAAAGAAAGGTGTAATTGTCACATGGCAAAGGGTCATTCAACACGGGCGTCTTCTCCTAATATAAACTTGCACGTCAGGTACAATGTGTGGGATAATTACCACGTTGGGTCATTTCTCGATAATGGTGATGAAAACATGCACATTCGAAAAATATCTTTAATATTTATCGCTTTGCTGGTATTGGCACAATTGGTTGCTTGTTCTGGATTTAATATTGGCGGAACTCCCACTCCTTTTTTCCAAGCTTCCACCCCTGCATTGGAAGAGGATACTGTCTCCGCATCCGGTGAAGTGGTTCCGCAAAAATGGGTCAGTCTCGGTTTCCCATCCGGTGGGCAGAACGTGAAATTTTTTCCCGTGCCTGGCCAATATGTCTACCACTACCAATTTCTTGCCTCGGTTGATAACCTGTCCGCGATTTCTGCCCGCGATTCTGCCAACGCGCAGCTGGCCAGCGCTGAGGCAAACCTACAACACTTGAAGGATGTAAAAGCGCCCGACCTGGATATTACTGCCGCCGAGGCCTCCGTTTCCGCCGCGCAATCGAGCCTCGACCTGGCTAACCAGGCCCTGCAGGATACCAAGATCTTCAGCCCGTTCAGCGGTTTGATCGTGGAAATCAACGGACACGAGGGGGAAATTGTTCCTCCGGGTCAACCGGTGATAGTCCTGGCTGATTTTTCGACATTGCAGGTACAAACCACCGACATGAGCGAAGTGGATGCCACGCGCGTTCAGGTTGGTGATGCTGCGGAAGTATCGTTCGATGCTTTTCCGAATATCAGTGTGTCAGGGAAAGTGTCACGGATCGCATTGAAGGATTCCCCGGGATCCGGCGTGTATTACACCGTGACCATTGACCTCGACACGATCCCCGATGAATTGCGGTGGGGGATGAGCGCATACGTGGTGATCACGGTTAAATAAAGGGGTGTTCTATTCGTAATGCACTGCTTCCAAGACTTTGATCCCTGCGGCTCTGCGCCCGGGAAGGAGCGCCGCAAGCCGCGAAACGATGAATGCGACGAGGACCGTCAGCAGCACACCATCGAACGGCTAAATATGGGTTCCAACCATACCATCAATGTAGATTTACATTTGCTGCAGTAGCGTTGTCCGGTGAACGCAATGTGTGCGTTACTAGATGTATGGGTGGTGATTTCAGGGTTATCCATATATAGATAAAGGGTGTGTTTCATCTGACCCAGATAGTCATGTTATCTGGCTTATCTAGCACTTCCGTTACTCATGCTTAAGAGCTTCAATGATATTTACCCTGGCTGCGTGAAGCGCTGGGCTGGTTGCAGCGATCTGCGAGATGCCCAGGGCTATAAAAAGGCTGATTATATAGGGACGCAGGGTAAAAATGTAATTTAACTCATAGCTGCTGATTGAATTGATTGAAAATAGAAATATATGGCTGACAGCATTGCCGAATGTCAGCCCATAGATTGCTCCAACCGTACCCAGGGTAAGCGCTTCAGCCAGAACCATTTTTACTACCTGCCCACGCAACATCCCCAGTGAGCGCAGTCCACCGATCTCTCGCTGTCGTTCAAGAACATTCATGGTCATCGTATTCAAAATACCCAAGGAGCCGATGACCACTCCAACCAGGCTGAGTACCTCGAATAATTGAGTGGCCTGATTAAGCAGATTTAATATGCTTTTCCGGGAAGTATGGGTGGTCTGGACGGTCAAATTATAGCGAACTTGGTAGCGGTCTTTAATTTCCTGCGCGACCTTTTCGGGATCATATCCTGGTGCGGTTTTTATTGTGAACTGATTGGATCCCGACTTCCCGAACCAACGCTTTAAATCATTAAAAGTCCCAATCACTACGTAACCTTGGCTGGTGAATTCGGTAGTTACCCCGGCAATTCGGAACGCATGTTCGCCACGATGTGTTACCAGTGATAGGGTTTCTCCCTTGTTGACATTGTATTCTTCTGCAACCACGCTTGAAACGAAAAGAGCACTACCTTGCTCAAGCATCTCCCAATTTTCTTGCGCGTCACCTTGCCTTGAGACAAATTCTTTATCACCAATCTGGCGGTACAGGCGTGGATCTATGGCAATTAATAAGATTCTTTCCTTTCGCGGCTGGCCAAGGCTGGTCATTCCAAGTCGCTCTCTCCCTACTCGTACTTCCATAACGTGCATCGGGCTTACCACACTCACACCAGGGATATTGGCTAGCTTCCCAATGAAAGAAGCGCTCTGCGGTTCCCGTGTGTTTATTAACACATCTCCTCCTGTGGCGTTATCGATCCAGTTTTGCACATCCCGCGTGATCACCTGAGCCATAGAACCAACGCCGATAATCATGGTCAAAGAAATCAACAAGGAAGCAACGGTCACGGTGGTACGTATTACAGAGCGGACAACATTTTCAGATCCAAGGGTGCCTTCCTTGCCATAAATTGCGCTGGAAACCAGGCGAGCTAGGCGCTCTAAAACACCAATCAATAACGGAACGGTCAGAACTACTCCGATTTGGAGAATAAAGAACGACGCTACACCGCCTGGAATTCTCATGACCTGAGGCCATTCGAGTCGGTAGATTCCAAACCAACCAAGCGGAACAAGCACCAGTCCAATGATCCATACCGCCGGTGAAACCGCCTTTCCAGTACGTGCCTGGACCCTTAACGCCTCCACGGGTGGTATAACGGCTGCCTGCCAGGCAGGTAATAATGCCGCCATTAAGGTGACTATGATCCCAATTCCCATGCTAAGAACTATATCCCCCATCCTTATCGAAAGGAGTCCTTGTTGTATTGTGAGAAAGCCACCTAATAATCCAATCAAGCTGCGAGCTAATATAAATCCTGCAGCGATACCTAAGCCGGAACCTACCAATGCCATGATGCCAGCCTCAGCCAGCACCATCGATAATACCTGGCTGCGGCTCATCCCGATTGCCCTCAACATGCCGATTTCCTGAGTGCGTTCGACCACAGTCATTGAAAATGTATTGTAGATCAGGAAAGCTCCGGTAAATATGGCGATAATCGAGAAGTAATGCAAGCCTAATTGGTAGGAACTAAGCATGCGCGGCACGAGGTCGCCGCGCGCCGCTGGATAGATGACCTGGGCGCTGCGCCCCAGGTGCTCGCTCAGGTCGTTCTTTAATACTGCCAACGCTTCAACGTTACTACCGATCCCAGGAGCAACCTGTATAGCAATCTCGCTTAACCTATTTTTCAGGTTGAAAAGCTCCTGGACGATTTTCAGGGGAACAAATGCGACTGCACCAAAGTTGGTCATCGCTACCCCTTCGTCGGCTAGCAAACCGACGATTTTAAGCTTCTCTGAGCCATTAGGTGTGATAATCTCTAGAAACTCACCCATTTCGAGTTTATTATCCTGGGCAAACTTCTGTGACAAGACAGTTTCATAACGATCGGGCGTCGGCATCCGTCCAACGACCAGGAAATAAACCCGCACTTTTGGATCTAGAACCGGGTCAATCCCTTGTACCTCAAAATCAAGTCCCACCTGCACTCCTTGGGCGGTCCATACAGCATCCGTATCCGCTATAACTCCGACCAGGGAAGTGTTCAGCCTGAGAGTGGGCGCCGCAACTTGTACACCGGAGTTTTGCTGTACTCGTGCCAGAAGATCGCTTTCAAGGGTCTGTTCATCTCCAGGGGGCAGGATAAGCAGCTCGGTCTGTCCGGTTGCGCGGTTAAAAATACGCTCGAGTGAGGCCATCGTGCTTTGGTTGGTGACTTGAATAGCCGGAACTACTGCCACACCCAATGTAACGCCTAGCAGGGTGAGCAATGTACGCCAGGGACGTATACGTAGTCCGCGTAGGGCTGTCTGTAACTGGAAAGGAATTATTAACAAGAGATATTCCTAATAAAAACCATTTAATTATTCTCTAAACGGTTGATTTCTGTAGTAATTTTATCCATGGAGATTTTCTCTCCGGCGTTGCTCAGCGAGCTTACAATCAATCCATCCTTAAGGAATACGATGCGGTGGGCAAACGAAGCTGCCCGCGCTTCATGCGTAACCATAACGATAGTAGCCGTCAGCTCTTGGCAGGCTTGCTTGAGCAATTCAAGGACTGCAATCCCTGATTTTGAATCCAGGTTGCCAGTGGGTTCATCGGCGAGAACAATCTCTGGTTTGGTGATAAACGCACGCGCAATCGCCACGCGCTGCTGCTGCCCGCCTGAAAGTTGGTCTGGGCGGTGGTTAATGCGATCAGACAGTCCTACTCGCTCCATCATACTGCCTACCCAGGGTCGTTGTTGGCGCATCCGCTTACCATCGATCAGCAACGGCAATGCCACGTTTTCTAGAGCAGTTTGCGTGGGTAATAAATTATAGAACTGGAAAATAAAGCCCACCTTACGAAGACGGAGTAAGGTTAATTTACGGTCATTAAGCCGCGAGAGAGGCTGTCCAGCCAGATAGATTTCTCCGGAACTGGGTGTGTCTAAACCTCCCAGCAAGTGCAGCAGGGTGGATTTGCCCGAACCTGAAGGTCCCATGACCGCCACAAACTCACCCTTGTGGACACTTAAGTTAGTCCCACGCAGTGCTTCCACGATGATATTGCCCATCTTGTACTGCTTGGTCGCCTCCACCGCCTGGAGGACAATTGTCGGTTCAGCGTTCAATCTCGATCACCTCCTACTGTTTATCACGTGAATTTGCCACCTCATTACTGATCATTTGTAACCAATCTGCAGTCTCCTATTTCTTACCAAAGACGATCTCAGGGCGGGTGCTTAAATCAACCTTGGGGGATTTCGGCCCTAGCTTGCTGCGCACTGCATTGTCGTAAGCTTCCACTCCTCCAGCCGCCTCCAATACCTGCCTACCACGCTCGGAATGTTTCAGCACCGAAACATTGATTCTCTCCATAGAGCCAGGTGCGATACGCTGTAGCAATTGTGTCCCAAAGTTGAGTCCCAAAGGGATGGATTCAAAAAGCATGATTGTACCTAATCGAGCGAATAACCACACACCGATAGCATCTTCACCGAGCCGAGATATTGGTATACCAGCAGCAGCTTCTCTTTCTGAAGTGTTGCCAACATGGGCGACCACCCATTGTCCTTTGAGAAAGACTTCGCCTTCGCCCTCGATCATGAAGTAACCCAAAGTGTCATACCACTTTTTTACCATGGGATCTGAATCAATAAGAACCTCGCGCATGGATTGGATCAAATACGTTGAGTACATTTTATAACGAGCTGGGATTCCCGCGGTCCGGCACAAGGCAATGAATACCGAGATCAGGTGAAAGCAGGTTCCTGTACCACGGCGAAGGGTTGCCTCAACGCCATCAATGGGCAGGAATTCCAGTAGCACTTTCTCCTTGACGAATTCGAAGACAGATTGGACGTAGTCTTCTTCCGACAAGCGGTAAGCCCCCAGAGTGTTAGCCACTGCAATAACTTCTGGAGCGTTGGGATTGCAGAAACGCGTTGGACGTAAATACTTTTTGTTAGATATTCGAACCTGCATCTCGGGCAGGTATTCTGGTAGGTCGTAGAGCCGCGGTGGGCGGATATAATGAGCTTCGCCTTCTTTAGTAAAGCGCAGTCTTTTTACATCATTTAAATAGGTGATTAATAATCGTGTAAATGAAAATGCCCCAGAAAGCATCAGCTTGATATAAGTCGTATGTGCCCGTAGTTCATCAAGACGGTAATTCTGACTGCTCATTTATCCTCCAATATCAGCGGTAAACATCCGGCGTACTTCCTCACTGCAGCCACGCATGTCCTCCCCGCTGGCGCGTCTGATCTCGGGTTCCAGTACTGGACCTGGACGGTCACAAATTGGGCAGTGCTCCAGCATACGCACCATGTCCCCGCTGATGATAAACCCCGGGTAGCTTAATGCTGAGCTGTCCAGAAAAGCAAAGCGTCCCCATTCGCCATAGGGTTGAGGTTTGAAATTTTTATCCAGCACCATCCCCTTGTAATAGGTATAAGGCACATGCAGGTAGTGGCCTTCCGGGCATTGAACCATCCAACCGTTGCCTTCCACCATACCATATACATCCAGGCAGAATTCAGGCGAGAAGCACAACAACTCTTGTGCCTGGCGGCGAAATTCAGCTGTTGATAGACGCTGACCTTCGAAGATCTTCCAGCCTCCTCCGGTGATGATCCCACCGCGGTGGCTGAAATCGAAACCACGTCCTTGCCTTTTCAAGCGATACAGTACCGACCAAACCAGATAGGGCGCGCCAACAAAAGTGATTTTACGATCTGTCTTCTGATGCTTTTCCAACCAATCAATAATGCGATTGATCATACGGATGCTTGCCATATGCGAGAGCAATCGGATCAAAGTTGGTTGTATTCCCTTTTCATTGCTCATAGTCATTCGGATATATTTTGCTGAGATTTGCCGGTCGATAGCTACAGTAATATCATCAATGGCATCGAAATAAACTTGACAAACCTTACCAGCGTACAGATTTGTTTTATATGGGTTTGGCATCAGCAGGTAACCACTCATGTTGTACTGCCACTGCGGGTAAGTCATGGCGATTGCGGATTTAGAAAGCATATATTCTGAAAGATTGTAAGTTCGCCGATCGCGAGGGATCACTGTCTGGTGTCCGCTGGTTCCACTACTGTAGGTGATTACCAGGCCAGCCGCGTTAAACGCTTGGATGACTTGTTCGAAATTGGGTTGGGATTGCGAGATGTTGATCTTTGGCAACTCCCCGGTAAAAATATTAGCAATCCAAGAGGCAAAATCCCGGCCCGACGGATGTTCCTTGAAAAATTGGTCTGGAATCAGTGGAATTTTTTCCAAGTCTTCTGTTCGGCGGAGGTCAGTTGGATAGACGCCGTGATCAATACAGAAGTTCCGGTACATCCGGTTGTGTTCAAAATGGTGTTGGAAAGCAAACCGGATTGCTTCAAACTGCATCACTTCCGCGGTTTTTAATTCTACTCGGTAAGGATCGGGAGGCTGGAAGATGGCCTTTTCGACAGGTGTCCATTCATTGGCTGGTGGAATATACCGGCGCAAGCGGAAGTCTAATTCTTTGAGATAGGCCTCTAATGACAATGTTTCCATGTACCTCTCGTGTGTTCCCAACCAGCTGATTCTTTTGCTTAGTTTACCATAATCTTGTGTATACCCGCATTCCACGTCAATTAATCAAAAACCCGACAAAACACACGCTTTCAATCTGAAAACATAAGGGTTTTGCCAAGTTGGGTTTTCACCCATTGGGTGAAAGAAAAAGTAGTTGAATCAGCCAACTTTTTCACCTCCTCGCATGTTAAAATTGGAGTAGATAAAACAGCAGTATGAAAAGGGATTGAATTTTGATCAATAAAATTGATTTTGCGTCCAAGAATCTGACATCAAATGCAGGTCTAATTCTTCTGCTCGAAAATGCAAAGACCAATGGAATTTTTGAACTGATTGACAACGACCTGGTGTTTGATAATGAATCAACCAACAAAATCAAGATGAATCATATAAAAACAATGATCTGCGGCCACTTTATTGGAATTGATAAATTGGAACGACTCAAACTCCTGCAAGGGGATCCACTGGTTAACGAGTTTGATATTTCGGTGAAGGAACCTGAAACAGTATCAAGGTTTTTAGGCAACTTCAGTTACAAAACAACACAAATGTTCAGAGATATTAATTTCAAAGTCTTCAAAAAACTACTTTGTAAAAGTAAGCTAACATCGATCACAATCGATATTGACTGCAGTGTTGTCAGTGTAGAAGGCCATCAAGAAGGTACAGCTAAAGGATATATTCCAAAGCCTGCGCTACCCCCAATATATAGGGGCCTCGCGTATGTGAGGCCCCATTTTTGGTGGGTGGCTGACGGGGATTGAACCCGCAACATCTTGATCCACAGTCAAGTGCTCTGCCAATTGAGCTACAGCCACCACGCGCCCAACCAGGATGGTCGAGGGGGCGAATTTTATCACGAAGACAGGTGCTTCGCAAGCGCCTGACGGATGGCCCCGGCGGCCTTCTCGCGCGCGACGGTCACCTGCTTGCCTCGACCCAGATCTTTGATCGTTACCTTATTCGTCTCGGCCTCCTCCGGCCCGCTCACCGTGACTATGCGCATTCCCATGCGATCTGCGTACTTAAACTGCTTGGGTAGTTTGGCCGGCTCGGAGTAGCAGACCACGTTTAGGCCGTTGGCACGCAGTTCAGAGGCCAGTTTCATGGATTCACTGAAAAGATCCTGGCTAAAGACCGTAACCAACACCTCGGCCGGGTTGACATGCAATTCTTTTGGCAGCAGGCCGTATTTCTCCAGCAAGAGCGTAAAGACCACGTCTCCCATGGCGTAGCCGACTGCTGGGAGCAGGTCGCCGCCCACGTCAGCCAGCAACTTATCGTACCGACCGCCGCCCAGGATGGCGCGCTTGATATCCCCGCCCACTTCCCAAGCTTCGAATACCGTGCCTGTGTAATAGGTAAAGCCGCGTACGATTCCAGCCTCGAAGCGGACGTAATCGCCCAGGCCGAGGCTGCTGATCGCCTCGAAGAAGCGGGGCAATTGAGCCGAAGTTTTCCATAGATCTTTGTCCGCCAACATAGCTTCGACTTTTGACAATTGCCTTTTCGAGAGGCCGAGTTTGCCAGCGTTGGCGCGCCAGGCTTCAGCTGATAGTTTGTCACGCCGGTCAATCCAAGCCGAGACGGCCGCCCGACTCTCCTGCGACACCTCGAAGGCGTTCAATTGGGCGTCCAGCAGGCGGCGGTCGCTGACCATGATCAGCACTTCTTTTGGGGTCAAGCCAACCGTCTTGAAAAGCGTCGCCAGGACGGCAACATTTTCCGCATCCGATTCGGGTGAATTTGGCCCCAACAGGTCCACGTTCCACTGGAAAAACTCGCGCGTGCGTCCCTTTTGAGGGCGCTCATAACGCCAGAACGGGCCAAACGACCACCAGCGAAGCGGAAAAACCAGTTCGTTCTGCTTCTGAGCCACCATGCGCGCCAGGCTGGGGGTCAGCTCGGGGCGCAGGGTGATCATATTGCCACCCCGGTCCTCGAATACGTAGGATTGCTCTTTGACCATTTCTTCGTTCGATTTGGCGGCATATAGCTCAAGGCTCTCCAAGAACGGGGCTTCCCATTCCTGGTAACCGAAAGATTCCGAAACCTGGCGCAGAATGTTATACAGCCAGGTGCGGATGGCCATCTGCTCGGGGTAGAAGTCGCGCGTGCCTTTGACAGGTTGAATAAAGTTTCTCATTCGTTCACTCGTTTTCTTACTCGAATGTCCCTACTATACAATAACTTGCTCCCTATTGCAAGCGCCACAAAAAGATAGCGCGAAGCTACATAGACAAGAAAGCGGCCGTGCGACCGCTCTTGCGTTCTCTATTCTCGAATCTCTATTTCTTCGGGATACCTATCTCGATCATCACTTCCCGCACACGCACTGGATACACAGGAATGTCCACCACCGCCGGCAATCCTCTCGTCTTGCCGGTCCGAATGTCGAAACGCCCCCCGTGGCGAGGGCAAACCACCTCGTGCGCCTCCACTTCCCCGTCGCCCAGCGGCCCGTTATCATGGGTGCAGACATCCCCGATGGCAAACAACTGCCCGGCGAGGTTGAAAAGGACAATTGGCTTGCCATCCACTTCGACAAAAAGGCGTTCACCAGGTGGAAGATCGTTTGCGGGGCAGATATCAATAAACTCTGCCTTTGTATCATCATATTTGGTGTAATTGAACATACACTTGCTCACTTCCTGGGAGAATGGAGGCGATACCGGATGAACTTCTCTCCCTCGATAACCGCCTCACCATCTGGCTGAAAACCAAGGCGCAGGATGGCTTTGATGCGCGTCCGGGAGGGTGGAAATAAGATGGTGATCGATTTAAAACCCATCTCGCAAAATCCCTTCTTGATGATTTCATCATACAAGATTTTTCCGACTCCCCAGCAATCGGGATGCAGGACCATAGCAAGGTCGGCATCTCCATTTTCTGGCTGCAATCCGCCCCATCCAGCGAACTTCCCATCAACGATAAAAGCCCAGGGACCATAGCCATGTTCGACCCATAATCGCTCCTTGGCTGTCACCAAAGCATCGCATTCGGCATCTCCAAAGATATCGCTTGTCAACGGCATCTGCCGGCGCACAAGGGGATGGGTCATTAAAGCGATGAGGTCAGGATGGCTGACCTCGGTTAGGCGTTTAAACTCGATTTTCATCCACTTCACTCATAAACTATTCAACCAGTTCGTCCGAAGCCTCGCCCAGGCCATAGACCCCGGCCTTGAGCACTTTCAAGGGCAACAAGGCGCATTTCAAGCGCACGGGACCCAACTCGATGCCCAACAGGTCAAGTACATCCTGCTTGGTCAAGGCTTTGACCTCATCCAGCGATTTGCCAATGATCGCCTCGATCAATAAATCCGCCGAGGCCTGTGAGATGGCACAACCATGACCGTCAAAGGCGGCGACGCTGACGCGGTTATCCCCGTCCAGGCGCAGGGTAATCGCAATGTGATCGCCGCACAGCGGATTATCGTCTTCGAAGGCGATGTCGTGCGGGTCGAGCCTGCCCCGGTAATGCGGGGCCTTGTAACGATCAATGATGACTTCACGATACAAGTCTTCCATCGTCTACTCCTGTCATTGCGAGGAGCCGCCGAATTGTGGCGGCGACGAAGCAATCTCCTCAAATGCTAGGGGGTTGCTTCTCCCTGCCAAGAACGCAGGGGCTCGCAATGACACTCAGTCAAAAATCTTCTTCACTTGATAGATCGCCTCGACTAGTTTGTCCGCTTCCGCGCGGGTGTTGTACAGATAAAAACTGGCGCGCGTGGTAGCCGGTAGGCCGAACTTTTCATGTAGTGGCTGGGCGCAGTGATGACCTGCGCGCACGGCAACGCCGTAGTGATCCAGAATTTGGGCAACATCATGCGGGTGGACTCCCTCGAGAACAAATGCAACCACCCCACCCTTCTTATCAGCGGAGGGTCCCAAGACGCGCACTCCGGGAATCTCTTCTAATCTTTCCAGTGCGTAAGCGATAATTTCCTTCTCGTGGGCGGCCACCGCCTCCATCCCGACCCCCGTCAGGTATGCCACCGCCGCGCCGAAACCGACCGCCTCGGCAATGGCAGGCGTCCCGGCCTCGAACTTATGCGGGATTGCGTTGGGAGTGAAGGATTCCAGATGGACAGCCTTGATCATGTCACCACCACCCAGGAACGGGGGCATGGCTTCGAGCAAGGAGGCTTTTCCATACAACGCTCCGATGCCGGTCGGACCGAGCATCTTGTGCGCTGAAAAAGCCAGGAAATCCGCATCCAGGGACTGCACGTCCACCGGGATGTGCGGGACGGATTGGGCACCGTCCACAACTGTGATTGCACCCGCAGCGTGGGCGAGGCGGATGATCTCATCTGCCGGGGTGATCGTCCCCAGCACGTTGGACATGTGCGTAAAGGCGACCAGCTTTGGGTTCTGCTCGAGCAGCTTGTGATAAATGTCCAGGTCGAGCAAGCCATCGCCGGTCACTGGAATGAATGCCAGCTTCGCGCCGCGTTCTGCCGCCAATATCTGCCAGGGGACGAGGTTGGAGTGGTGCTCCATCTCGGTCAATATAATGACATCCCCAGATTTCAAATTGGCTCGCCCCCAGGTGTAAGCTACCAGGTTAATGGACTCACTGGCATTGCGCGTAAAGATGATCTGCTTCGCTGCCGGCGCGTGGATGAAATTCGCCACCTGCTCGCGGCCTTTCTCATACATAGCCGTGGCTTCTTCCGCCAGTACGTGGATGCCGCGATGGATATTGGCGTTCGAGCGGCAGTAGAAATCGTCCATCACCGCGATGACCACGATGGGTTTTTGCGCGGTGGCCGCTGAGTCCAGATAGACGAGCGGAACGCCCGGGCGCACCTCTCGGCTCAGGATGGGAAAATCTTGGCGGATGCGAGCAATGTCGAGGGTCATATCTAAAATTCAGGCAGTTCCTTCTTCCCCAATTTCTTTTGAGTTCCAGAAGGACGAATATGTTCGGAATTCTCCGGGTACCACAGAATGCGGTCGGGCACCATCCAACCATCCGTTAGGTATACGTTATTGCGGAATTGCACCGCAACCATTTTGTTGTCCACCTGGACGACGATGCCGCGCATCCAGCCGCGGACGCGTTCGCCATTCTTTTCGTGGTCACAAAAGACTTCGACCGTATCGCCGACCTCGAAAGCATGTTCGCTACTGGGCGAACGCATGAACGAAAATTGTGTCATAGAGCCTCCCCGAAGCGGCGTGTTTCCCCCAGAACTAAAACTTCACGTACGCTTCTACTAAAAGAATAATTCCTCAATTTATTGTAGGTATATTTTCAGTTTATTGCAAGCCGCAGATGTAACGGAAATGGCGATTCCGGCAGCGCTACTCGCCAGCCGTCTTTTCCAGGATGGCCTGCTGAAAACGCTCGCGCACGCCCTCGAAAGGAATGCGCTGCATGATCGGATCGAAGAACCCTTCGACGATCAGGCGTTCGGCGTCTTTGTTCGGGATGCCGCGCGATTTCAGGTAGAACAGCGGCTCCTCTTCGAGCTTGCCAACCGTCGCGCCGTGCGTACAACGCACGTCGTCTGCCAGGATCTCGAGGCCGGGGATGGAATCGGCGCGCGCATCCGGACTGAGCACCAGATTACGATTGGCCTGGTAGCCGTCCGTTTTCTGGGCAGCCGGGGCGACGTAGATCATGCCCTGCCAGACCGAGCGGCTATTGCCTTTCAGCGCGCCTTTGAAAAGCAGGTCGCTGGTGGTATGTGGCGCCAGATGGTTCTGCTGCGTATCGTGGTCGAGGTGTTGGCTGTCGTCCGTGAAATAAAATCCGGACATTCGGCCTGTCGCGCCATCCCCGACCAAATCCAATTCTGAGAAATTCTTCGTCAGCCGCGAGCCGACCGCGCCGAAGATCCAATCCAGGTTGCCGCCGCGACCGACGTGGACGCGCTCGTGGCTGAAATTCCAGACCTGCTTTCCCCAGGATTGGAGTTCGACGAATTTCAGATTGGCGTCGTCGGCTACGTTGATCTCCACAATACCTGCGTGAAGCGTGGAGCGTGAAGCGAGGAGAACGGATGGAGAGGCGGATTCATGGACATAGGTGACGGACGCGCCTTCGTCCACCCAGACGAGGATGTGAGAGAGATGCGCCAAATCCTCGCCAGGGCCCCACAGGATGCTGTGCAATGGTTGTTCGACTTTCACGCCTTTGGGAACGTAAAGCACGACCCCATTTTGCGCCAACGCGCCGGCCAGGGCGGCGAACTTACCTTCTTCGGGGCGGACGATCTGCCCAATCATCCCGGCGACCAGTTCGGGGTATTGGCGTTCGGCAGTGCATAAATCGGTAAAGATCACGCCCTGTTGGGCCAGAGCAGGATTGAGGCGATGCCCTGCCTGCGCCAGTGCCGCAGGCACAGGTGAGCCAGTCGAAGGGTCCAGACGAGAACCGCCAGGGAGCAGAACAACCTGTCCACCGTGCTGATCGCTAGTCAGCGGTTTGAGCAAGTCAGCCGGAACAGCCGGCAGTTCTGCGTAAGCGCCTTCGGCGGGCAAGCGGAACTGGTCGGCAGGCATGGATCGCAAGTCCGTGCGCCGCCAGGCTTCCTCGTTCGTGGTTGGTAACGGAAGACGGTTGAAGATCTCCCAGGCATGCTCGCGAAACTCACGCAACGCGCCTGTGCCTGGCAACATCGCCGCTGTAAAAGCAAATTGCTTCGCGGTTGTTTCAGGGCGTCGAGTTCGAGTCGTAACAACAATTTTTGGCTTTTCTTCCATAAAATACTCACATGTGTCGTTGCGAGGAGGCCGGAGGCCGACGAAGCAACCCGCAATCCTAGAGGAGATTGCTTCGCCGCCAACCCTTCAATTTCGCTACACTCCGCTCCCCGGCCTAGCCCGCCAGGGCAGGCAGGGTTGCGGCTCGCGATGACATTATCCTATCGAACCTTCCATCTGTAATTGAATAAGCCGGTTCATTTCAACCGCATACTCCATCGGCAGCTCCTTGACTAGCGGCTCGATGAAGCCGGAGACAACCATGGTGGTGGCTTCCTCGGCGCTCAGGCCACGACTCATCAAGTAAAATAGCTGCTCCTCGCCCACTTTGGAGACCGAGGCTTCGTGCCCGATGCTGACATCGTCCTCGTCAATTTCAATAGAAGGATAAGTATCCGTGCGGGACTTTGGGTCGAGCAGGAGGGCATCGCAAACCACGTTCGAGCGGACGCCGTGCGCACCTTTGTATACCTTGAGCAGGCCGCGGTACGAGGCGCGTCCACCGCTCTTGCTGATGGACTTGGAGGTCACCTTGGACGAGGTATTCGGCGCAAAATGCACCATCTTGCTGCCCGCATCTTGGTGTTGGCCGGAGCCGGCGAAGGCCATCGAGAGCATCTCGCCGTGCGCGCCGGGTTCCATCAGGTAACAGCTTGGGTACTTCATCGTGACCTTGGAACCCAAATTCGCGTCAACCCACTCCATCGTGCCGTAGCTGAATACCTTGGCGCGTTGGGTAACCAAGTTGTAGACATTGGTAGACCAGTTCTGGATGGTGGTGTAACGCATCCGTGCGCCGCGCTTGACAATGATCTCGATCACGCCAGAGTGGAATGAGTCGGTAGTATATTGGGGTGCGGTACAACCCTCTACGTAGTGTACCTGCGCCCCCTCATCCACGATGATGAGCGAGCGCTCGAACTGGCCGACGTTAGCCGTATTCAGGCGGAAGTAGGCCTGTAACGGCAAATCCACTTTGACGCCCTTCGGCACGTAGACGAACGATCCACCCGACCAGACGGCGGAGTTCAGCGCGGCGAACTTGTTGTCTTCGATGGGGATAACTGTGCTGAAATACTCACGGAACAAATCCGGATGCTGCCGCAGGCCATCCTCGATGGACAGGAATATAACTCCCTTCTTCTCGAGGTTCTCCAGGATGGAGTGGTATACCATCTCAGACTCATATTGCGCGCCAACTCCTGCCAGGAACTTGCGCTCGGCTTCGGGAATACCCAGCTTATCGAAAGTATTTTTGATTGTCTCTGGAACATCATCCCAGGATTTACTCTGGCCCTCGGTCGGCTTGACGTAGTAGAAAATATTGTCTAGGTCGAGGCCGGAAATATCCGCGCCCCAGGTTGGCATAGGCCGCTTCTGGAAATGTTCGAGCGCCTTCAGGCGGAAATCCAGCATCCACTGCTGCTCACCTTTCATGGCCGAGATCTGCTCGACGATTTCCCGATCCAATCCTCTACGCGACTTGAAAAAATAGTTCTCAGGATCGTGGAACCCATATTTATATTGGCCGATGTCTTCCAATATCTTGGCGTCTTCGCTCATGTTTCACCACATATGAATACAAATAAACACGGATAAATTAATCTATTATCTTCGTGCCCTTTGTGTTTAAACCGCTACTCCATTCTCGTATTTCTCGCGCACCCAATCGTAACCATGCTGTTCGAGATTGAGTGCCAAATCCGGGCCGCCGGATTCCACGATGCGCCCGTTGAGCATGATGTGCACGAAGTGCGGCTTGATGTAATTCAATAAACGCTGATAGTGCGTGATGACCAGCATGCCAAGCTCTGGCCCGGTCAAGGCGTTGACTCCATCCGCCACAATGCGCAGCGCGTCGATGTCGAGACCTGAATCCGTTTCGTCCAGAATGGCAATTTCAGGCTTGAGAGTCGCCATCTGTAAGATTTCGGCGCGTTTCTTCTCCCCGCCGGAGAAGCCGTCGTTCAGGTAACGACCGGCGAAGTTGGGATCCATTTTCAGCAGGCCCATCTCCTCCTTGAGCATTCTACGGAACTCCGGGATGGGGACGCCGTTATCTTCAGGATTCACGGCGCGTCGGCGGGCGTTGAGCGCAGTGCGCAGGAAGTTAGCTACACTCACGCCCGGGATGGCGACCGGGTATTGGAAAGCCAGGAACAGGCCCAACCGTGAGCGCTCATCTGCCTCCAATTCGAGCACATTCTGGCCCTTGAACCCCACCTCCCCCTCCGTCACCTCGTAGCGCGGATGTCCCATCAAAGTATAGGCAAGCGTGGATTTGCCCGTCCCGTTCGGACCCATGATGGCGTGGATTTCGCCCTGTTTCACTGTCAGGTCAACACCCTTGAGGATCTCTTTACCTTCGACGCTGACGTGCAGGTTCTTGATGAACAATTCGGACATGCAAGACTCCTTTTGTGCAGACCTCCGAGGTCTGCTTTTTTGACCGGCGGCATTATAGCACTGAGAAGCCGTTATGTCAATATTTATTATAATTATCTAGTATATTGACAAAGTTCAAGGGGGCAGTTATACTTGTCACAATGAAAAGTACGCGTGACCGAATCCTGCAAACCCTTCTGCGCCAGCCGGGCACGACCATCAACGAACTGGCCGAGGCGGTGGGCATCAACCCCATCTCAGTGCGCCACCACATGACCAATTTACAGGCGCAGGGCTTGGTTTCCACCGAAGAGGAACGCCACGGCGTCGGACGGCCGCGCCTGGTCTATTTCTTGACCGAGTCCGGCACAGAGCGCTTCCCGACCCGTTACCTGCGCTTGACCTCCCGCCTGCTCGACCAGTTGAAAGAATCCCTGCCCGAGCCGCTGGTCAGTAAACTCTTCCTCGAAATTGCCAATAATATGGCCGGCGATTACGCCGAACAGATGAAAGGCCTGAACATGGAGGAGCGACTAGAATTGGCGAAAACCCTGCTGGCGGAGGAGGGTTTCACTGTCGAGTGGGAGAAGGCCGGAGCTCAATATAAAATCCACGAGATCACCTGCCCCTACCTGCAGATCGGACAGAACCACCCCGAAGTCTGCACCTTAGATCAGACGCTTATCTCGCGCATGTTGGCTGTCCCAGCCGAGAAAGTGCAGTGCATCTTGAGCGGCGACGCACATTGCACTTACGTTGTCCAGCCTGAGCAGGAAAAATGAGCGAGAACGAGAACGAGATCGAAACCAATCCGATCAGGTGGGCGATCCACGATACACATCCTGACCTGGTCCAGCCGTTGCGCGCTGCCCTATCCCAAGTAGCAGACCCGGAGATCAGCCTGAACATCATCCAGCTTGGCTTGATCCGCAAGGTCGAGATCGTAGACGATGCCGTCAAGATCTATATGGTTCTGACCACACCCTTCTGCCCCTACGGGCCGGCCATGATCGAGACCACGCGCCAAAAGGCGCAGGAAGCCCTGAATAAGCCAGTGACCATTGAAATGGGCATGGAGCCGTGGGACTTCTCGATGATGGAAGACTCAGGGTCGTTCGATTGGGGATTGTATGTGTAAGAGAAAATGAGCTGCGGCGGTGGATAATATCCTGCCGCCGCAACAATTCCTCCTTGGCGCGAGGCCCGACTTAAAAACGCTTGTCGGGGGCTAAGCCCCAGCGGGGCAGAGGCAGTTACCGGATCTTGAACATGGTCATCAATTTCATTGCCAGGTTCAGATCGCCGGCCAGCTTGATCTTTCCCTGCATGAAGGCCTGCATCCCATCCATTTCGCCTGTGAAGATTTTTACATAGTCGGATGAATCAGCAGATAGGGTCATCTTCGGATTGGGATGCGTACCCTTCTCGACGGCACACTTGCCATCCTTGATGGCCGCGTACCACTCGCCCGCTTCCGCGCCGCTGAATTTAAATTGGATGACGGCATCCAGCCCTGGCACCTTTTCTGGAAGAAAGGCACCTGGCATTTTAGCCATGAGGGATTCAACTGTTAGAGGCATTTTGTTCTCCTTGTCTGCTAGTCGAATAGTCGGTTTAGTCTCAGGGTCGAATAGTCGGTTGGTCAGATAGTTGGTCTAGTTTTATTGTCGAATAGTTTGGTTGGTCAAGGATGCAATTCGGCATTGCCGGATCAACCGACCATGAGGCTACAAGACCATCCGACTATAAGACTATGAACCAATAGACTAAATTTGCAAATTCTCAAATATACTCGCCGCGCCCATGCCACCGCCGATGCACATGGATACCATGCCGTACTTCGACTTGCGGCGCGCCATTTCGTAAATCAACTGCGTGGTCAGCTTGGCGCCCGTGCAGCCGAGTGGATGGCCCAGGGCGATCGCTCCACCATTGACGTTGGTTATTCCGGTGTCCAGCCTGAGCTCGCGAATCACTGCCAGCGATTGCGCGGCAAAGGCCTCGTTGAGTTCGATCAAGTCAATATCATTCAACGACATTCCAGCCAGCTTGAGCGCTTTGGGGATGGCAACCACCGGCCCGATGCCCATAATCTCCGGTGGGACTCCACCCACCACGAAGCAAACAAAGCGCGCCAGCGGTTTGAGACCGAGCATCTTGGCCTTCTCGGCGGACATGATGACCACGCCCGCTGCGCAGTCCGACATCTGCGAAGAGTTGCCTGCCGTCACCGTACCGCCCTCTTTGAAGGCCGGCTTGAGCTTGGCGAGCGCCTCCAGCGTCGTATCGGCGCGCGGACCTTCATCACGCTTGACGGTGAAGTTCTTGGTGACCGGCTTGCCTTCGGGTCCCATCTCTTTCACTTCCACATCCACCGGCACAAGTTCGGGGTCGAAGCGGCCGGAGTTGACCGCATCCGCGGCGCGCTGGTGGCTGGTCAACGAGAAAGCATCCTGATCAGCGCGGCTGACGTTGTATTTCACCGCCACGTTCTCGGCGGTCAAGCCCATGTTGGTATAGTAGTGGGGCAAGTCGGTAGCGAAGTGCGGATTCGGCGCAAACTTGTAGCCCATCATCGGCACCATAGACATGGATTCCACGCCGCCTGCGAGTGCAACGTCAATTTGCCCGGCCATGATGGCATACGCGGCATGGACAATGGCCTGCACGCCCGACGAACAGTAGCGGTTGATACTCTCGCCCGGTACGCTATCCGGCAGCCCAGCACGGATGACGACCGCCCGCGTCATGTTCATGCCCTGCTCGCCTTCCGGGAACGCGCAGCCGAGGATGACATCTTCAATTTCTTTCGGATCCAAGGCCGGCGTTCGTTTAAGTAATTCCTTGATAACCAACGCGGCCAGTTCGTCCGGTCGAACGGTTGCCAGGCCTCCACGTTTGGCCTTTCCAATCGGTGTTCTTGCAGCGGATACAATTACAGCTTCTCGCATAATCATCTCTCCTTTGGTTGAATGTTGAACGTTGAAAGTTTCATGTTGAACCTTCAACATTCCAACTTTCAACCTTCAACTAGTTACGAAGAGGCTTACCCGTATTGAGCATCGCCCACATGCGCTCCTGTGTCTTCTGCTCACCGCACAGCGACAGGAAGGCTTCGCGCTCCAGGTCGAGGATATATTGCTCGCTGACCCAGGTCGGGCGGGACAAGTCGCCGCCGGTCATCACGTTGGCGAGTTTCCCGGCAATGACGCCCTCGTACTCAGTGATGTACTTGCCTTCCTTGAACGCCCACGCTCCGACGCGCAGCGCAGCCAGGGCGTCGCGGCCTGCCGCGTAGATCAATTCCGGCGCAGGCGGTTTGTAGCCGGTAGCGGCCATGTGCAGCACTTCCTTCTTGGCCTCCGCCAGCAGGTGGTCGCGGCTCAACACTACGCGGTCTGCAGGCCCGAGGATGGCGAACTGGCGCGCCTCTTCAGCGCTGGTAGCCACCTTGGCCTGCCCGATTTGCTCGAAGACCTTCATCAAGCCCGGCAGCACCTCGGCGCTGGGGACGCGCATCAACGGGTTGATAATTCGGCGCATGTACTCTTTCGTGCCTCCGCCCGCTGGGATGACGCCCACGCCCAGTTCGACGAGACCGATATAAGTCTCCGCTGCGGCCACGATGCGGCTGGCGTGCATCGTCACCTCGCAACCGCCGCCCAACGTCAATCCCGCCGGCGCGACCACTACCGGTCTGGCTGAGTAGCGCATACGCATGTTCATATTTTGCAGCTTCGCCACAGCCCCTTCGAGCACGTCCCACATGCCCTGCTGGGCCGCGACGACCACCATAAATATGTTCGCGCCCGCGCTGAAGTTATCGGCTTCGTTGCCAACCACCAGGCCGACGAAATCCTTCTCGACGCGGTCGAGCGCCTCGATTGCGATGTTGAAAATATCATCGTCAAGGGCGTTCATCTTGGTATGGAACTCAACGCACGCCACCCCGTCACCCATGTCGTACAACGATGCGCCTGTGTTCTCGCTGATGACCTTCTTCGCCTTCTTCAACTCACTCAAGACCACCAGCCCTGGGGCGCGGGCAATCTTTATATACTTCCTCTTGTTGACATCGTAGATGCCGACCTTGTTGTCACCCTTGTATTGATAGAACGAGGCGCACCCCGACTTGAGCATGTCTTCCACCCACGCGGCGGGTGCGTAGCCCGCGGCTTTCATCTTCTTGACCGTCTCAGCGACCCCGAGCATATCCCAGATCTCGAATGGCCCGGCCTCGTGCATAAAGCCCCAGCGGACGGCATCGTCAATCGGCTTGGGCTTGTCGGCGACTTCGGGGATGAGCATCGAGGAATACTGGAAGCCTTGGTAGGTCAGCGCCTGTATCAGTTGCGCGCCGCGATCGGATGCGCCCAGGAACACCTTCAGCCGCTCACCCAGGTTCTCGATGTCCTTCGCCTTGCCTGACGAGTCAAAGCGCGGCTTGGTTGGGGCGGCGTGTTCCAATGTGTTCAGGTTGAGAGACCAGAATTCCTTCTTGCCTTCCTCGGTGCGGACTTCCTTGTAGAAGCCGACCTTGGTCTTGTTGCCCAGCCAATTGCGCTCGACCATCGTGTGGATCAGGTTGTTCGGCTTCTCAGCGTTCAAGAACTTCAAGGCATACGTATCATGCGGGATGGCCGGCGCCAGGTTCTTGCCGACGTGTTCCCAAACGTCAATGCCGACCAGGTCAATCAAGCGGAAGGTGGCCGTCTTCGGGTGGCCCATCAGGGGGCCGGTAAGCGCGTCCACCTCGTCCACGCTGTAGCCGTTTTCGAGGATGTAGTACATGCCGAACGCGCCCGTCCCGAATCCGACGCGGTTGCCGATGAAGTTGGGTGTGTCCTTGCACAGGACGATACCCTTGCCCAGCCGGTAGCTGCCGAACCACGAGATGAACTCGGTCACCGCAGGCAGGGTGTCTTTCGTCGGGATGACTTCCAGCAATTTCAAATAGCGCGGCGGATTGAAGAAGTGCGTGCCGAGGAAATGCTGCTTGAAACCCTTCGAGCGGCCCTCGGCGATATCTTTAATCGGAATGCCCGATGTGTTGGTGCTGACGATGGCCTCCGGCTTACGGACGGCGTCAATGCGCGTCATCAATTGCTGCTTGATGTCCAGCCGCTCGATGATGGCCTCGATGATCCAGTCAGCCTTGGCGACGGCCTCGAAATCGTCTTCCAGGTTGCCCAGTTTGACGAAGGTCGCCAAATCCGAAGACATCAGGTTGGCCGGCCGCGCCTTGATGCACCGATCCCAGCCCTCGTTGACAATCTTGTTGCGCGCTTGCTTATCACTAGCCGGCGCGTCCTTGGGGACGATGTCCAGCAGCGTCACCGGCACGCCAGCATTCGCCAGATGCGCAGCGAGCGCCGCTCCCATCGTCCCCGCGCCGACGACGACAGCGTTGTGAATTTTGTAGGTCATATGCTTTCCTCCATTCTAAGCCGCGAAGACGCTAAGAACGCGAAGTTTAATTTTCGAAGGCCTTAGCGGGCCTATTTATTTCTTTGCGCCCTCTCGCCCCCGTTCTTTGGGGGTCGCGCCTTCGCGGTTAATTTTTATCTGAGTTCGCTACTCCGATAGCCCAAAATCTGCCGCGCCACCACTAGGCGATTGATCTGGCCGGTGCCTTCGTAAATATCCGAAATCTTGGCATCCCGGAACCACTTTTCGAGCAGGTACTCGCGGCTGTAGCCCAGCGGCCCCATGATCTCGACCGCCTTCTGCGTGATCTTGTTGACCACATCGCCAGCACGGACTTTGCTCATCGAGGACTCCAGCGCGTTGGGCTTGCCGTTGTCCATCATCCAGACTGCTTTCACCACCAGCCACCAGGCCGAGCGCAGCATGATATCCATGTCGATCACGTCTTTCTCGATGGTGGTGAGTTTCTGGCGCGGGACTCCGTACCGGATGGTGACGCCGCGCTCGGCCAGCATTTCCTTGAGTAGTTCGAACGTGGCGCGCGCCAGGCCGATGGCCTGCGCCGCCACCAGCGGACGGGTGGCGTCGAAGGTGGCCATGGCGCCCTTGAAGCCGGCTGTCTCTTTGGCCTGGACGATCTCGGGGCTGCCTAGGATATTCTCGAATGGGATGCGGCAATCCTGCAACACAATGGAGACCGTATCGCTGGCGCGAATGCCCAATTTGTGTTCCATCTTGGTCACCTGGCAGCCGGGCGTCCCGGCCTCGACCACGAACGGCCTCATGCCGGCGCGGCCAGCCTTCGGGTCAATCGTCGCCCAGACGACGATAAATCCCTTGGAGTCCACCAGCGCCTTGTGCCCGGCCGTGACGAAGATCTTCTCGCCGTTGAGGATCCACTGGCTTTCATCTTTATCCAGCACGGCGGTGGTGCGGATGGCGGAAGTGTCCGAGCCGGCCCCGGCCTCGGTCATGCACATGGCGTCGAAAACTGGCGTCTCGCCCCTGAAACGGGCTAGGAAGCGTACCCTCTGCTCCGGCGAGCCGGTGGCCGTGACGGCCGCCGAACCCAACATGCCGCCGGGCGTATCCAGGTACATGGCCGCGTCGCCCCAGGAGAGCATTTCGATCATGCTGGCCAGCCGCTGGTAGCCAAAGCGCGGCCCCTCTTTCTTTTCAGAAGGTGCCATCGAACTGCCGCCCATCGCCCGCGCCGCAGTGTGCATGAAGTTGATGTAATCCCAGGGGATCTCGTGTTCATGCTCGTCGAAGTAGCGCGCCACCGGGCGCATCATGTTGACCGCGACGGTATTGATGACGGTCAATACGCCTGATATTTTTTCGGGAGTTTCAAAGTCAATCATCGCATTCCTCCTCTGGTTCTAAACGATTGCCAAACCGGTGAACATGGCAAATCCGCGCCCATTGCGCATCCACAACTCGACCGGGTGCTCACGGATGTAACCATGCCCGCCGAGGATCTGCACGGCGCGGTCGGTGACCATCATGGCCATGTCCATCGCGCCGGTCGCGGCCAGGTAGGCCTGCTTGCCCGCCTCGGCGTGGCCTTTGTCAATCATCCAGGCCGCTTCCCAGGCCAACATACGCATAGACTCGATCTCGGTGGCCATCTCGGCCAGCATGAAGGCGATGGCCTGCTTCTGCGCCACCTTGACGCCGAACACCTCGCGCTCTTTGGCGTAATCGCGTGAATATTCGAAGGCGGCCCTGGCCACGCCAATCGCCATGGCGGCAATGGACACACGCATGGCCGCCAGCACGGGCGCAAAATCGCCCTCCAGCAGGTTGGCTTTGGGAACCTTGACGCCATCCAGCGTGACCTTGAAGAATGGCAGCGCATTCAGCCCCATGAATTTCTCGCGCTCTGCGCCTACCTTCAAACCGGCCGCGCCCTTCAGAACAATGAAGCCTTTGGTCGCCCCGTCCAGTTTGGCAAAAACGATCATCGCTTCGGCTTGATCGGCAAAGGGGACGAGCGTCTTCTCGCCTTTCAGGATGTACTCCCCGCCCCTGGCCTCGGCTGTCGTCTTCAGGTCATTCGGGTCGAAGTCGAAGGACGGTTCGATCAGCGCGGCAGTGTAGGCTCGCCAGTAGGCTTCGATGACCGGCGGAAGGTACTGTTTCTTTTGCTCTTCGGAGCCGGCCAAAAGTACCGGCAGGGCGAACAAGCCCGGGGTTCCGATCGCCAGCGCACCGGACAGGTCGCCGTAAGCCATTGCCTCTGCCGCCAGTACACCTGTCACCGCTGACCGTTCGCCAAATCCGCCATAGGCTTCGGGAATGGACGCCTGCAGGACGCCCAGTTCCCAGCCTTTGCTGATCAACTTAGGCGGAAGTTCCTTATTCTCCTCGGCGTCGTGCGCCGCTGGACGCAGGTCGCTGGTCGCGAAGCGGCTGACGGTGTCAATCAACATTTTTTGCTCTTCTGATGGTTCAAACGAATACATGCTTCACCTCCTGTACGAGAATCTCTGAACTGGCCGAATGGTTCGATCTACGATAACGGATAGTCACAGGTTGCGCGCTTTCCTCCATCTCGTTCAAATTGACGATCTCCAACATCCCACGCTGGTAAAGATACTCCACATAAGCACCGGCCTTCTCCGTCACGAGCAGCGCATTGTAGCCTCCCATGCGGCCGTACAACTTCTCGGCGACCTCGACGATGGTGTGCCCTTCAGCCAGGAATTCAAAAGCTGTTTGCAGACGCTCGTTGATGTGGTGACGGATGGCCGCGATACGTCCAGGAAGGTTCTCGATGGGAGCATTGTGGCCGCCGAGGATCACGCGCGCCCCAACTGCCCAACGCTCGAAGCTCGACAACGACTCGAGATAGTGTCCCAGCCCGTTGTAGGGGATCAATTGCTCAGGGGACTGGTGCGTAGTCATGCCCGCCAGGACGTGGTCGCCGCTGAAAACGATATCGTTAAGGCGGATGGCGACGTGCCCGGGACAATGACCCGGAACGTGGATCATCTCGAAAGGCCCGACTCTCATCCCTTCAGTTTCGTAAGTAAAATCTACCGGCAGGGAGTGATAGATGGCCTTGGTGAACTTGTGCATCCTCAACATCTGCTCGCGCGGCTCGGCCTCGACTCCGGCCTCGCTCAAGAAGACGCCCAGGCGATGGCTGATCACGGCCAGGCGTTCCTCGTGGTGCGAGAGCGTATGCAGATCTAGCTCGTGCACACCGACCAACGCCTTCGTCCGTTCGCACAAGAAAACCAGACCGCTAAAATGGTCAATGTGACCGTGCGTGATGAGGATATGGGTCAGGTCTTCAAATCTGAAAGGCCGGTCGCTCTGCTGGTTGACCTGGGCCAGCGCCGCCTCGAGGCTGGCGCTGGAACCATCGTTGCCGGAACCGCAATCTATAAGGACCCGGTAATCGCCAACCAATACCAGATAAGCATAAGCCCAAAAATTTGGAAATGCCTCCAGCGGTAAGCGATAAACTCTGGCGCCTCCAGAGGTGGTAAAGTACTGAAAAGTGGGCGGGAATGCCTTGCTAACCATCTCAAGACCGGCAAAGCAGGCCACTCAGGAAAAGCGAGGCGATTTGATCGGCTATCTGTTGGATGGTCAACGGCCCATTCGGACGATACCAGGTGATCGTCCAATTCATCACGCCCAGCAGCGAACGGGCAGTCATGGCCGGATCGGTGGCGCAGAATTTGCCGGAATCGAAGCCCTCTTTAACCAAATCCCGCCACAACCGCTCGAAGCGGTCGCGGCGGGGAATGTGACGGGAACGGTATTCCGGTTCAAGGGAGCGGTGTTCTATGAGCAGAACGGATGCCAGGTCGCTTTTCTCGGCCAACGCGCCCAAGTAGCACCGGATCGCCTGGCGCAGTTTTTCATCGGCGGACAAATTCTGCTTGACGACAGCCTCCAGCCTTTCGGTGAGGATATCCAGAGCCTGGTCGAGCAAATTAAGCAAGATATCCTGCTTGCTGGAGAAGTGGTGATAGAGACTGGCTTTCTGGAGATTGACTGCCTCGGCAATATCCTGCATCGAGGCAGCATGAAAGCCTTTCTGGCGAAAAATCTGAGCAGCAGCTTCGAGGATCTGATCTCTGGTCATAGCAACCTACCGACCGGTCGGTAGATAGAGGATAGCAAATATTAGGTCAAAAGTCAAGAGGTCAATCGTTAAATTATGCTATAATGACTGCATATGGCCGAATACAACCCGGACGAGGTCAGCCCCGAAGAAGCCACTGCTTCCGCAGCAACCCTGCGCCAACAGCGTTTGTTGATCCTGTGGATCGTCCTCGGCGGGCTGGTTTTCGTGGCGCTGGTCGTACTGGCCGTCTTCGGGCTGATGCAATCCGGTGAACAGACCGCCAAAATCCGCGACATCTTCATCATATTCATGGCATTCGAGTCGCTGGTCATCGGCGCGGCGTTGATCATCCTGGTCATCCAGGTGGCCAGCCTGATCAATCTGTTGCAGAACGAGGTCAAGCCCATCCTGGATGCAACCAACGAGACCGTGAATACGCTGCGCGGCACGACGACCTTCTTGAGCGAGAATTTAGTGGAGCCAGTTATCAAGCTGAACAGCTATCTTGCCGGGCTGCGGCGTTTCTTTCAATTATTCGGCTTCAAAGAAAAATAACCCAACCTGTGTATCTTCTCAATGTAGGGGAAGATGGGGGGTGTGCGGGCGGC
>JALHUM010000173.1 GCA_022865905.1 Anaerolineales bacterium
AGATGATTTGGTATTTTGGTTGAAAAAAGGGTTACATGCTCTGTGAAAGAGTTTATAGATTCATTGTAACCACGAGAATAGGCTTTGTCAACAGAAACTGTGTTTGATTTTCATTGTGAAAAACCCCACTCATGGATATAATTCAGCAGAAAAGAAACAAGGGATTTGTACAATTCAGACATCTAAAAGGAGTAAAGAACATGTCCAACCAACCCAAGCGCGTTTTCAACTTTAACCCCGGCCCAGCCATCCTTCCGCTACCGGTGCTGAAACAAGCCCAAGAAGAGATGCTCGATTACAAGGGTACCGGCATGTCCGTAATGGAGATCAGCCACCGCTCGAAGGAATTCGAGGCCGTGATCCAGACCGCAGAAGCGGACCTGCGCACCCTGATGAACATCCCGGCCAATTACAAGGTGCTTTTCCTGCAAGGCGGCGCCAGCCTGCAGTTTACGATGCTGCCGATGAACCTACGGCCAGCCGGCGCCTCCGCTGATTACATCGTCACCGGCTCGTGGGGCAAGAAAGCCTTCGACGAGGCCGCCAAACTGGGGACGACGCGCGCCGCCGCGAACATGAAAGCTACCAACTTCGACCACCTGCCAATCCAGGCCGAACTCGACCTGGACCCCAAGGCTGCCTACCTCCACTTCACCTCCAACGAGACCATCCATGGCGTGGAATACTTCACCGAGCCGGTACCCCCGGCCGGGGTGCCGCTAGTTTGCGACGCCTCGTCCGATTTCATCAGCCATCCGATTGACGTATCCAAGTACGCCCTGATCTACGCCGGCGCGCAGAAGAATGCCGGCCCGGCGGGCGTGGTCATCCCCATTATCCGCGATGATCTGCTGGAGAAAGTCCCGGCCAATTTGCCTGTCATGCTGGATTACAAGACGATGGCCGCAGATGGCTCGCTTTACAACACGCCGCCTTGCTGGTCGGTCTATATTGTCGGCCTGGTGTTGAAATGGATTAAGGAGATCGGAGGCCTGCCCGAAATCGCCCGCCGCAATCAGGCCAAGGCGGGACTGGTCTACAAAGCCATTGACGAGAGCGGCGGCTTCTATCGTGGTCACGCCAAAACCGACAGCCGCTCGGTAATGAACGTCACCTTCCGCCTGCCCAACGAGCAACTGGAAGAGCAGTTCGCCTCGGAGGCCAAAAAGCGAGACCTGATCGGCTTGAAGGGACATCGCTCGGTCGGCGGGATGCGCGCCTCGATGTACAACGCCTTTCCCATCGAAGGCGTAGAATCGCTGGTCGAGTTTATGAAGGAATTCCAGCAGAATAATGGGTAAAAAGCGAAGTATTGACCCCCGGTGTCTCGGAGACACCGGGGGTCTGCTATGTAATTTAATTGCCGCATGGAATTCTTCCTCACCGACCAGCAGGTTACGCGCCTCCCGCCCGAAGAGATCCGCATCCTCTACTTGCGCGCCGAAACCTACCCCGATGGGAAACGGGTACGCGTCAGCCTGGAACTCACGCCCTTCCAGCAGCGCCCCTACATCGAGCTTACCCTTAACGACCCCGACGGGAACGAGGTCAGCTCGGCCAGCATTGTTGAGCCAATGGGCTGGAAGCTGGAACTCACCCTGCACCTCCGACCTTCGACTTCGCTCCCTGGCCTGCCGGCTAGGGCAGGCAGGGCGAAGATATACACCCTCACCGTCCATCTCACTTACCCCGACATGGGCGAGATAGATCAACGGGAAGTAACTGTTCAGATTCAACCACCATAGACTGACATGGTTCATACTTCGTCTTACAGCCAGGTTCACCTCGCTTTGCAATTTCAGCCGGAGGATTCATCCTCCGGCATCGCCAGCATCGGCAAAACGATGGGAAAGCTAGCTCTCGCACTTCTACTCGCCTTGCTCCTCCTGGCCGCCTGCGCGCCGGAGCCTGAAACCCCGTCCACGCCGACCCTCCCGCCTCCGCCAACCAAGACGGCAACCATCACCCTCACCCCCTCACCCGCGCCCACCCAAACGCCATACGTTATCACCGCCACTAGCGCAGTGACACCCAGTCCGCACGGCCTCTTTGTACTCTCCTTGAACGAGGCTGGCTACGCGCATTTATTCATCTACTCGCCTCTATCGCTGACCCTCACCCGCCTGACTGCCGATCCATGGGACGACATCACCCCAGCACTTAGCCCGGACAGCAGCCAGGTGGCCTTCGCCTCGCGCCGCAATGGCTACTGGGACCTCTACCTGCTCAAGCTGGGAACGGGTGAAGTCACCCGCCTGACAGATACGCCCGAATACGACGCATCCCCCTCCTGGTCGCCGGACGGCCAGTGGCTAGCCTACGAAAGCTACTTGGACGACAACTTGGAGATATTCATCCGCTCGGCGACCTATCCTTCCCAACCATCTATCCGCCTGACCGAAGATCCCGCTGCCGACCATTCTCCGGCCTGGTCGCCGAAGCTGCCAGGACGGCAGATCGCTTTCGTCTCCAACCGCAACGGCAAGGACGAGGTCTGGATCGCCGATCTGGATCGCGCTGGCGACGAGCGTTTCACCAACGTCAGCCAAAACCCGCAGGGCAGCCAAGCGCATCCCGCCTGGTCGCCGGAAGGCGAAGGGCTGGCCTGGGCGGCGACAGATCCGTCCACTGGCCTCACCAGCATCCAGGTCTTGGACGCGCGCACACTTGATTTCCCGGCGCGCACCACCGGCATGGGGAATTGGCCCATCTGGCAGGACGCGTCCTACATCGCCGCCTGGATCATCACCTCGAACCAAACCTACCTGACCGCCTACGCTGTCCCTTCCGGTGACCTCAGCCTGCCGCCGTTGCTCCTGCCCGGCACGTTGCGCGGCCTCTCCTATGGACTGACAACCCTGCCTGCCCCCCTGCCCCAGGCCATTCAAGCGGCCGCTGCTTCCACACCATCACCGCTATACCAGCCGGTCGTCGCACCGCAGCCTGGCATCCCGGCCGGGCGCGCCGCGCTCGTCCCGCTCCAGGGTGTGCAGGCCCCATATCCACAACTGCAAGACGTGGCGGACGAATCCTTCCAGGCCCTGCGCCAGCGCGTCGCCGCCGAGACAGGTTGGGACGTCCTCGCCGAACTGGAAAATGCTTACGTCCCCCTGACGACCCCCCTCGACCCCGGCCTGAGCCAGGACTGGCTCTATACCGGCCGCGCCTTCAGCCTGAACCCGGCCCTGGTCATCAACACTGGTTTGGTCAGCGTGCTGCGCGAGGATTTCGGCCAACAGACTTACTGGCGGGTCTTTATCAGCACCCGCGCCCAGGATGGCTCGCAAGGCGAGCCGCTGCACCAGTTGCCCTGGGATTTCAGCACGCGCTACAGCAGTAATCCGGTTGCCTTCGAGCAGGGCGGCAGCCTGATGAGCGACATTCCAAAAGGATACTGGCTGGATTTTACCGCCCTGGCTCTCCAATACGGCTGGGAGCGCCTGCCCGCCCTGACCAACTGGCGGACGTACTTCAACGGGGCGCGCTTCAACGAATTCGCCCTGACCCAGGGCCTGACCTGGCGCGACGCCATGCTGGAACTCTATCCACCCGAGGCGCTGATCACGCCGACGGTGGTTATCCCACCCACACGCACGCCCACCCGCACCCCGTGGGGCTACAAGCCTCCCACGCCCACGCGCACGCCGACGCCGCAGCCCACCTTCACGCCTTCGCCATGAAACCTATCCTAGCTGTGTGGCTAATAGCTTCCTGCCTGCTGCTTCTTTCGGCTTGCGTACCATCCAACGCAGGACGGTCCGCCCCGCAGTTAGTCGTCATTACCGAGCCTCCGGTGGAGAGAGCGAGCGCAACACCCAGCGGGACTGCGGTGGTCAGTCTCCCCCAATTTACTTATTCCCCATCCCCGTCTGCGACTCCGAAACCTCTCAACATTGTCGTCGAAAACACGCTGACGCCCGTCCCGTCCGCCACGTCTGCTTCTTCGCTGCCGATCGTTTTTTCAACCGAAGGCGCGACGCCAGAATCGGCCTGGCGGCCACCGCTTTACCCGACCCCCTGGGCGCTCTCGCCCTACGACCATTTCTATTTCACCCGCCCCTTCGCTTCCAATGTGGTCTCCTGGCCGATTGCGGATTATCGCTACGGTGGCATCTTCTTCCGGCCTGAAGTGGTGCATACCGGCATTGACCTGCCTGCCGATGTCGGCACGCCCGTCCAGGCCACCGGGTCAGGGACGGTCGTCTGGGCCGGTTGGGGATTGTTAAACAACGCGCCGAATTATAAGGATGACCCCTATGGAATGGCGGTTGCCATCCGTCACGACTTCGGCTACAAAGACCAGCCGCTGTTCACGATTTACGCACACCTCTCCGAGGTAGATGTCGCCGTCGGCCAGGTTCTTGAGGTCGGCGACGTGCTTGGCAAAGTCGGCACGACCGGATTCACTACGGGGCCACATCTTCACTATGAAATCCGTGTTGGCGCCAACGACTTTTTCTCTACCCGCAACCCCGAATTCTGGCTCGTGCCTCCGGAAGGCTGGGGAGTCCTGGTCGCCCGCATCATGGATACCTACCAACGCCCCCTCACCAGTCATGAAATCATTGTCCGTTCACAAGCTACCCAGCGCGCCTGGATCGTCAAGACGTATGGAGGCATCGGCGCAAACAGCGACCCCTACTACAACGAGAACCTGGTCTTGAGCGACCTGCCGGCTGGCGTTTATCAGGTCAACGTGCCATACGCCGGGCTGAATAATAGA
>JALHUM010000174.1 GCA_022865905.1 Anaerolineales bacterium
AACCCTGGAATTCAACGTCGCGCTGGGCCATCTTAATCCAACGTGCCAAATGCTCGTCCTCTGGGAATAGTTCTAGAATCGCTTGGTCAGTCACATAAATGTCTTCTGGATCGCCAGAGAGCGCCACCCAGCGGAACGGCCCCTTGCCTTCGCAGAACAGCGGGCGGATATAGGCCGGGACGAAGCCGGGGAACTCGAAGGCGTCCGTCACGCCGTAATCGTAGGCGCGCTGGCGCAGGTTGTTGCCGTAGTCGAACACCTCTGCGCCTTTGTGCTTGAACTCCAGCATGGCCTGGACATGCTTCGCCATCGAGGCCATGGATTTCTTTTCGTATTCTTTCGGATTGGACTTGCGCAGCTCCTCAGCGGCGGCCACGCTCAGGCCCGTTGGCACGTACATCAGCACGTCGTGGGCAGGGGTCTGGTCGGTCACAACGTCTGGGATGACGCCGCGCGCCGCTAGCTCGTCATATACATCAGCCGCGTTGCCGATCAGCCCGATGGATTTGGGTATCTGATTCTCTCTGGCTTCCTCGACCTGCGTCATGGCTTCTTCGAGCGTGTCCACCACCGTATCCACGTAGCCGATCTCGAGGCGGCGTTTGGCGCGTGCCGGATCCACTTCGACGATCAGGCCGACGCCCTCGTTCATCGTGATGGCCAGCGGCTGCGCGCCGCCCATCCCGCCCAGGCCGGCCGTCAGCGCGAACTTACCTTTCAGCGATCCCCAGCCGCGCAGCTTCGCCAGCGCGCCGAAGGTCTCGTAAGTGCCTTGCAGGATGCCTTGCGTGCCGATGTAGATCCACGAGCCGGCGGTCATCTGGCCGTACATGATCAGACCCTGGGCTGCCAGCCTGTCGAAGTGCTCCTGCGTGGCCCAGTGCGGGACGAGGTTGGAGTTGGCAATGAGCACGCGCGGGGCGTCCCGGTGCGTCTTGAAGATGGCTACCGGCTTGCCGGATTGCACCAACAGCGTCTCGTCATCTTCGAGATTCTTGAGCGACTCGAGGATGGCGTCGAAACACTCCCAGTTACGCGCTGCTTGTCCGCGCCCGCCGTAGACGACCAAATCCTGCGGGCGCTCGGCCACTTCCGGGTCGAGGTTGTTCTGGATCATGCGGTAGGGAGCTTCGGTCAGCCAGGATTTACAAGTGAGTTGCGCCCCGCGCGGAGCGCGAACGGTGCGAGGCATAGACATGTTGGTTCTTCTCCTTTTTAGAAAAAAAGCGCCCCTCACGGTATATAATGGTAGCCTTTGGCTACCATTATATACCGTGAGGGGCTAAAAGGCGAAAGGTCCTGTCCTTTGACGCGAACAGGCTCAGCTTGAATGCCCGTTCACCAGCTCGTCGAACCTCGTTTCTCTCAACCGGCTGACCAGGTGTTCTTGGGTCTCGCACCAGATGGGCTTCAACGGGCACTCGTCTGCGAAGGCGCACATCCCTTTTTCGCCAACGCATTCATTGAGCAGGATCGGGCCGTCAATGGCTTCGACCACATCCAACAAGGTGATTTCCTTTGGCTCACGCGCCAGCGAGACGCCGCCACGCGCCCCGCGAGAGGTGTGCAGCAAACCGGCAATCGAGAGCTGGGAGATGATCTTGGCTAGGAACGAGGGAGGGATCCGTTGTTCGTGGGCGATCTGGCTGGTCGCGGCGCGCTGGCTGGGGCCTAGACGAGCCAGGTATAGTACCGCGCGAACCGCATAATCTGCCTGACGGGTGATCTGCATGTTACCTTCCTCTCCGCTAATCAGGATAGAAATTATCTTCTTTATTGTATAATTCTCGGTGCTTTGGGGCAAGTGATGGAGGTCACGCCTCAAATATGACACTTTACTCCGATTTTTTATGAAAACAGATATAATCCCAGGCATGGATTTACAGCCAACGATCACGCAGGCGTTCAGGAGTCGCTTCGGTGGGCCGCCTGCCTCCATCGTCAGCGCCCCGGGACGGGTGAACATCATCGGCGAGCACACCGACTACAATGACGGCCTTGTCCTGCCGATGGCGATTGACCGCGCCGTGTGGATCGCCCTGCGCCCGCGCCGCGACCGGCAAGTGATCGTCCACTCGCTCGATTTCGAAGAAACCGCAAAATTCTCTCTCGATAACCTGCACAAGGGAAAAGGGTGGCCCGAATATATCAAAGGCGTGGCCTGGGCGATGCAGGTTGAAAGGTTGAAGGATTCGCCCCGAGGTTCAGCCCGAGGGGTTGAAGGTTGGGAAGGTGTCGTGACAGGCGATGTGCCCAAAGGCGCAGGGTTGTCGTCATCCGCCGCGCTGGAGCTGGCCGCGGCGCGGGCCTTCGCCACCGTTTCGGACCTGGAATGGGAACCCGTTAAAATAGCCCGCCTGTGCCTCAAGGCCGAAAACGAATGGGTAGGGTTGAACTGCGGCATCATGGATCAGATGATCTCCGCGGCAGCCCAGGCGGGTCACGCCCTCTTCCTGGACTGCCGCTCGCTCAACTTCGAGCAAATCCCCCTGCCAGGCGGGCTATCGGTTGCTGTATTGGATACCGCCACCCGCCGCGGCCTGGTGGATTCGGATTACAACGAGCGGCGCGACCAGTGCGAGGCCGCCGCCCGTTTCTTCGGCGTCCGCGCCCTGCGGGACGTGGACATGCAGGCCTTCGAGGCGCGCGCCAGCCAGCTCGACCCGCTGACCCGCCGCCGCGCCCGTCATGTCATCTATGAGAACGAGCGCGTGAGCCAGGCCGTCGCCGCCATGAGGCGTGGCGATGTGAAGACACTCGGCGGACTCCTGGATGCCAGCCACGCCAGCCTGCGCGACGATTTCGAGGTCTCCAGCCCGGCGCTGGACAGCATGGTGGAGATTGCCCGTCAGGCCGTGGGCTGCGTTGGGGCGCGCATGACCGGCGCGGGGTTCGGCGGCTGCGCCGTCGCCCTCGTCCGCGCCGAAAGGGTACAGGAGTTCAGCATTCACGTGGCCCAGGAATATACGCGCCAGATCGGCCTGACACCCAACGTATATATCTGCCAGGCCGCTGCGGGAGCGAGCCTGTTCCTGCTTGACGCTTTAGAAAGGTTGTGCTAGTATCACACCATTGGCCTTAAAGAAACACAGGCTCTCAAACGAGGAGGATGCTCATGTCTAAGAAGCTTATCTTGATCCTGGCATTTGGCATGGTTCTGGCTTTATTCCTAGTTGCGTGCGAGCGATCTGCATCTCAAGCTCAACTGCCCACGCCGACCGCAACCGGCAATCCGCCAGTGACTGACCCAATGAAGATGCTGCAATCCCTGGCCACGCAGACAGCCATGGCGGGGAGCGGACTTCCGATCAACGGCACACCCACGCCGGATCTGACCGGCACGCCCATCGCGGTTGGGATGATCGTCAGCCCGACACCTACCTCCCTGATTCCTCCAACGGGTGCTCCAGGGATCACAGCCACACCGCTCGCCATCACGGTCACGCCCCCTGCCCGGCCAGCAACCTATACACTTCACGAAGGTGAATTCCCCTACTGCATCGCCCGTCGCTACAACATTGACCCGGACGTTCTGCTGTCGCTCAACGGCATGAGCGGAGGAGAGACATTCAGCCCCGGCTTGGTGCTCACGATCCCGCAGACGGCCGCCCCCTTTCCATCCACGCGCGCCCTGATCCAACACCCGGCTACATATACCATCCAGGCGAACGACACCATCTACAGCATCGCCTGCAAATACGGGGATGTGGACCCGCTAGTCATCGCGGCGGTCAATAGCCTGACTGCACCTTATACACTACATGCCGGCCAGTCCTTGAGCATCCCCTAGACGCACACGCCTTATCGTCACCCAGGCGGCGCCCCGCCTGGGTGTTTGTTTTACATAAGCAGGTTCAAGAGCAATTTCTCAAAAAAGTGGGGTATGGGGGTTCGCAAGTGTGCTTCACCCGCTTGCGAACCCCCATCTTCCCCTCACTTATTGAGAAGATACGTTCAAGGAAACAACATGCCTTTCGAGCTGCTGAAATCCGAAATTATTTATCCCGGCCGCGCTTTTACCATCCGCCGCGACCACATCCGCCTGCCAGACGGGCGCACGACGAAGTTCGACATCGTCGAGCATCATGGCTCGGTCGTCCTCATCCCGATTGACGAGAGAGGCAACCTGCTCTTCGTCCGCCAGTACCGCCACGCAGCGGGGAAAGCCCTGCTCGAATTGCCGGCTGGCACCCTGGATGAAGGCGAAGCGCCAGAAGTGTGCGCCCGGCGCGAGGTGCGCGAAGAGACGGGCATGGCCGCGGACCAAATCCAGCTCATCGGCGGGTTCTTCCTCGCGCCGGGTTACTCCACGGAATACATGTACGTTTATCTGGCCACGAGCCTGCGCCAAGATCCGCTGGAGGCCGACGATGATGAATTCCTGCAAGTCGAAGCCTTTCCCCTGGCCGAGGCCTTGAAAATGGCCGAAAGCGGCGAAATCCCCGATTCCAAGTCGCTGGCAGCGCTGCTCCTGGCGCGCCCGCATCTAGAGAAGTACTTGAAACAATAGATTCCATTTCTCCAGGGGGCATTCGTATCATGACATGTCGCAGGTTATTACGTGTTATAAATAACTATCGCAGGCCATGAGGGGGGTATAAACTTATACGTTGGTTGAAAATAGCATAGGGCTTATTTTGCCCTGTGAAGCTCACCCGATTAGAAGGAGCAATTCATGAAACGTCAAATTGTAACGATTGATGGGAACGAGGCCACCGCCTCGGTCGCCCATCGGATCAACGAAATTTGCGCCATATACCCGATCACGCCCTCCTCGAACATGGGCGAATTTGCCGACGAGTGGTCGGCGCTGAAACGCAAGAATATCTGGGGCACGGTGCCGTTGGTCATCGAGATGCAATCCGAAGGCGGCGCGGCGGGCGCGGTGCACGGCGCGCTGCAAACCGGCGCGCTGACGACCACATTCACGGCCAGCCAGGGCCTGCTGCTGATGATCCCCAACATGTTCAAGATCGCCGGCGAATTAACCCCCACCGTTTTCCACGTCTCGGCCCGGACGGTGGCGACCCACGCTCTCTCGATCTTCGGCGACCACTCGGATGTGATGGCTGTACGCCAATGCGGCTGGGGTATGCTGTCCTCCGGCTCGGTGCAGGAAGCCCACGATTTTGCCGCGATCGCCCAGGCTGCCACGCTGGAGGCACGCGTGCCATTCGTGCACTTCTTCGACGGGTTCCGCACCTCACACGAAGTGACCAAGATCGAACAGCTTACGGATGACGACCTGCGCGCCATGATTGACGACGAGCTTGTGCGCGCTCACCGTGCCCGCGCCCTCTCGCCAGACCGTCCGGTGCTGCGCGGATCGGCCCAGAACCCAGACGTGTTCTTCCAAGGACGCGAAACCGTCAACCGCTACTACCAGGCCGTTCCTGGCATCCTCCAAAAGGTGATGGATAAATTCGCCAAACTGACGGGCCGCGCCTACCATCTGTTCGACTACGCCGGCGCGCCAGATGCCGAGCGTGTGGTCGTCATCATGGGATCCGGCGGCGAGACCGTCGAGGCGACGGTCAAGTACCTGGTCGAACGCGGCGAAAAGGTGGGGGTGATCCGCGTGCGCTTGTTCCGCCCCTTCTCGGTCGAGCACTTCATGGCGGCATTGCCTGGGACGGTCAAATCTATTGCGGTACTTGATAGGACCAAGGAGCCTGGGGCGGTTGGAGAGCCTCTCTACATGGATGTGGTGAATGCCCTTGTCGAAGGCTGCAAATTAGAAGGTTCGCCTTTCAAACCAGCCAGCCTGCCAAACGTGATCGGCGGACGCTACGGCCTGTCATCCAAAGAGTTTACGCCGGCCATGGCAAAGGGTACATTGGACGAATTGAAGAAGCCTGAGCCGGAGAACCACTTCACGGTCGGCATTATGGATGATGTCACGCACACCAGCCTGGATTACGATCCATGCTTCTCGGTCGAGCACCTCGAAACGGTGCGCTGCCTCTTCTTCGGCCTCGGCTCGGATGGCACTGTTGGGGCCAACAAGAACTCGATCAAGATCATCGGCGAAGAAACAGACAACAACGCCCAGGGCTATTTCTTCTACGACTCGAAGAAGGCCGGGACGATGACCATCTCCCACCTGCGCTTCGGCCCCAAGCCGATCCAAGCTCCATACCTGATCACTCCCAACACCGCCAACTTCGTCGCCTGCCACCAGTTCACCTTCCTGGAACGTTTCGACATCACCAAGTACGCCCAGCCCGGCGCGGTGTTCCTGCTGAACAGCATCTATGGTCCCGAAGAAGTATGGGATAAACTGCCACAGGAAGTACAGAAAGATATCATCGAGAAGAAATTGAAGTTCTACACCAGTGCCATTGAATTCGCCGGCATCGAAATGTCAGGTCCTGAGTCAGAAATTTACCAGCCGATGTGCTACGAGTCGGTCGGTTCTCTACCAAGATACGAAGAACAACTGGGAGCAAAGGGT
>JALHUM010000175.1 GCA_022865905.1 Anaerolineales bacterium
CTCCCACCCGCCGGGGACGGTGGCGAGACCGGCGGGTTTGTTGACGGCCAGAAGGTAGTCATCCTGATAGAGAATGGGAACCGGCATGCCGGATATTGTACCATTCGTCTGTTTCCCCCTTGACATTAACGTAACGTTATGGTTGATCATCATTATGTCGTTTCGAGGAGCCGCTGAGCGGCGACGAAGCGACCCCATCTGGAACCAGAAATTGCCTCGTCGCTTCCTCCGGTCGCTCCTCGCAATGACACAGACCATATATACAGTCAAACAACTTTCCTCGCTGGCCGGGATCAGCCCCCGCACACTGCACTACTACGACCTGATCGGCCTGCTCAAATCGGAATCACGTGGCAGAAATGGCTATCGTCAGAATGGCGACGAGTCTCTGCTGAAACTCCAACAGATCCTGTTCTACCGCGAGCTGAGCCTCAGCCTGGAGGCGATCAAGGTCATCGTCACGCGCCCGGATTTCGATGTGGCCGCGGCGCTCGAATCGCACCGCGCTGCTGCGGCAGGCCGAGCGGACAGAGCGCCTGATCCATACGGTGGACGATACCTTATTTCATTTGAAAGGAATAAAAAACATGAGCAAGAAAGCACTCTTCGAAGCTTTCTCGGAGGAAGAGCAGGAGAAGTACGCCGAGGAAGCCGCCCGGATGTACGATCCGGAGATCGTGCGGGCCTCCAACCGCAAATGGAAAGACTACAGCGCAGAGGAAAAGCAGCACATCCTGGAAGAAGGCACCCCACTCTACATGGACCTGGTCACGGCTATGCCCAAAGGCGCGGACTCGCCCGAAGTTCAGGCCATCGTCGAGCGCTGGCGTCGGCATATGGACTATTTCTGGACGCCTAACCTCGACCAGTTGCTCGCCCTGGCAGAAGGATACCACGCTAACCCGGATTTCAAGGCCAATTTTGATAAGATTGACCCGCGCCTGGCGGCGTTCATGAAGGAGGCGGTGCGTGTGTATGTGAGAAGGATGAAAGGAGAAGGATGATGGATGAGGTGAAAAGGAGAGACTTCCGAAGTCTCGGAGACTTCGGAAATCTGAGGCTTACGTCACAGTCAACCGTTCTTTTGGGTATTTCTCGAATCGCCTGTCCTCCACCACTCGCCGCATCCTATCCATGCTCTCCCAGACCTCGCCGAAGGTGGTGTAGAGCGGCGCAAGCCCCAAACGGATGTTGTCCGGTTCTCGGAAGTCGGGGATTACGTTCATCTCATCAATCAGGGCGCGGTTGATGCGGTAGCCTTCCGGGTGGCGGATGCTGACGTGCGAGCCGCGCCGGTCGGGAGTCCGGGGAGAGCCGAGCGTGAAGCCAAGCGGGGCGAGGAGCGTATCCGCCAGATAGATCAGGTACTCGGTCAGCAGAACAGACTTGCAGCGGATGCGATCCATGCCGGCCTCCAGTAGCGGGTCGAGAGCCGCTTCCAGAGCCAGCATGGAAAGGATGGGCTGCGAGCCAGCCAGAAAGCGTTTGATGCCCGGCGCGGGGGTGTAATCCAGGTCGAAAGCAAAGGGCGACTTCTGTCCCCACCAGCCCCAGATGGGGGAGAGAGCCTGCTCCTGCAGGTCGCGGTGTACGTAGAGAAAGGCGGGTGAGCCGGGGCCGCCGTTGAGGTACTTATAGGTGCAGCCAATGGCGAAGTCGGCGTTGCAGCGATCGAGTTGGATGGGCAGCGCCCCAACCGAGTGGCACAAGTCCCACAGCACCAGCGCGCCCTTGCGGTGCGCCATCTCGGTAATGGCAGCCATTTCGTATAGATAACCAGACTTAAACGTGACATGTGAAAGAGTGACGAGTGACGTGTTTTCGTCAACCGCGGAAGCAAGGGCGTCGAGATCGGGGGAGACATCGCCATCCTGCGATTCGATGCGGACGATTTGATGGCGGCCCCATGCGCGGCTCTTCCCATGCAAAGTAGAGGGCGAGAGTTGTCGGATGACACCCTGCAGCACGTACAGGTCGGAGGGGAAGTTGAGAGCATCGGTGACGATGCGTCCACGCTGCGGATGGAGGGCCATAGCGGCCATCACCGTCTTGTACAGGTTGACCGAGGTCGAGTCGCTGACGATCACCTGACCTGGACCTGCTCCCACCAACCGGGCGATCTTCTCCCCGACGCGCGTAGGCGAATCCCACCAACGCTTATTCCAGCCGCGGATCAGGTCGCTTCCCCATTCGGCGACGGCCGCGCTTACCCGTTCAGCAGCGGCCTTTGGCAGCCGTCCGAGCGAGTTGCCGTCCAGGTAGATCAGGTCAGGGTTGGTGATGACGAATTGTGAGCGGAAGGAAGCAAGTTCATCTTGCGTGTCGAGCTGACGGGCGAAATCGCGAGATGGGTTGAAGTTCATATTTCACCGGAGATGAACAGAGATAAACGGTGATTTTGGGATGAATAAGGATGGGTGTTCATCCAACCCATCCTGTTCATCCCCGTTTAGCCCCGTTTATTTCTTTGCTGGTATTTTCGACATTGCGTATTCGGCCAGCGCGGTGATGGTCAGCGACGGATTTACGCCAGGATTGGCAGGCATGACCGAACCATCCACCACGTACAGGCCGGGATAATTATGCACCTGGTAGTCCAGGCCGATCACGCCTTCCTGGTCATCGCGGCCAAAAGGCACGCCACCCATGAAGTGCGCCGTGGTCGGGAAGTCGAACAGGCTGTCGGTGAAGGCCGTAGCCGGGATGCCATTGATCCTTTCGGCGAAGGCGCGCGTGACGCGGCTGGCAAGGGTCAACTCGCTGGCGACATGTTCCTTCTCTGGGCGGATGACCAGTCCCTTGCGGCCAAAGGTGAAGAAACTGCGCCCGAGGCGGACGCGGGTCAGGTTCTCCTCGGTCTGCATGACCAGCAAAATGGTGGTGTAACGCGCCCAGCGTGAAAGATATTTGCCGTAGATGTGATCCAACGGATGGCGTATGATCGCCCAGAGCGTTTTCAATATGCGCGCCGGGATGCTGCCCCCGCCGTCAATCAGCGGCGCGGTCAGTGTGCGGATAAAGGAAGCCCCGTCGGAATAGCGTACCGGCTCGAAGCGCGTCACCTCGTCCACGCTGCAGATGGAAGTGATGGCGACACCCTTGGAGTAATCTACGTCGCGGCCGCGGGCAGTGACGCCGAGGATGTTCTCGCTGTTTGTGCGGGCTCGGTCGCCGAGACGCGGCGAGAGGCGCGGCAAAGATTTCGTCACCTCGCGACAGCGGAAGAGCAATTCCAGGGTGCCGATCGTACCGGCGGAAACGACCACATTGCGCGCCAAGAGGGATGTACGCTGTTTGATAAGGGATGTGGAACGGTGATAAATTACCTCATAACAGGCGCCATCGTTACCGACCGTGGATAATGGTTTAATATCGGTGACTTTGGCCTCTGCAATGATCTTCGCCCCCTGTTTTTCTGCAAAATAGAGATAGTTCTTATCCAGTGTGTTCTTGGCGTTGTAGCGGCAACCGACCATGCACCCACCGCAGAAGTTGCAGCCCGTTCGCTGCGGACCTTCGCCTCCGAAATAGGGATCAGGGACTGTTACATCCTCTTTACCAAAAAAGACACCGACTTCGGTGGGGCGGAAAGTCTGGCCATAACCGAGTTCTTCGGCGATTTCTTTGCATGTTTCATCGGCCTTCAATAGACGCGGATTTGGCGTCACGCCCAGCATTTTACAGGCGGTGTCGTAATGCGGACGCAGTTCCTTCTTCCAATCGTTTAGGTGTTTCCATGAAGAGGCGGTAAACAGACGGTCATCCGGTTCGAGGAGGACATTACCATAAGTAAGGCTGCCGCCACCCACGCCGCTGCCGTGAAGCGCCAGCAGCCCGTTCATGAACGTCATCTCGAAGATGCCGTGACAGCCCAGGGCAGGCAACCAGAGGAACTTCCAGATATTCCAGTTGGATTTGGGGAAATCTTTATTCCCATAGCGTTTGCCGCGTTCCAGCACCAGCACGGAATAACCTTTCTCGGTCAGCCGCATGGCGGCCACGCTCCCACCGAAGCCGGAGCCGATGATGACGAAGTCATAGATTTGTGTGCTCACATGCTCTCCTTGGAATTTGTTTTAGAGAGTGTTTTGAAATTCGTTCTTAACCACAGATGAACACAGATAAAAAGGATTTGGGTGTTTTTCATCAGGGCTTTTATCTAAAAATCAGTGTTCATCCGCGTTTACACCTGCACTTGCAGCAGGTGCAAGTGTCTGTGGTTGTTTTTGACATACAAGCACTCTCTTTGGCGCGATTCACTCCGATAATGGCTGCGACATCGTGATCAATTCCACGTGTTGCTCCCAACCGAGTTTCCGCCAAAAATCAATCCCGGCCTTGTTGTCTCCCAAAACGTGGAGATGGCAGCGGTGGATGTCAATGCTCAACAACGCGTACATGCACCGGCCGACCAGCGACCGCCCGATCCCTTGTTTGCGATGCGACTTACGCACCGCCAGGTTGTGGATATAGCCGTGACGTCCATCGTGACCGCACAGCGCCGCGCCGACGATCTGGCCGTTGTCTAAGGCGACAAAGCTCAACCTGGGATTGCGTTCGAGAAACCGGATGATGCTTTTACGCGAGGTGTCTTCACTCTTGAGCGCCAATCCCTCGCTCTCTTGCCAGAGCGCGTAGACCGCATCGTAATCGTCAATGCTCATTTCCCGTAGTTCGACTTTCATGGTGCCTCCTTTATTCAATGCTTCTTGCGCGGATCAGATTCACGTTTCACTGAAAACCGGTCACTGATCACTGATAACTATAGAACCCTCTCCCCGTCTTCCTCCCCAGCCAACCCGCGTCCACGTACTTGCGTAGCAGTGGGCAGGGACGGTACTTGTCGTCACCCAGGTCGCGCTGCAAGATTTCCATCACGGATAACACTACATCCAGACCGACCAGATCGGCGAGCGTCAATGGGCCCATCGGGTGATTCATGCCCAGTTTCATCACGTTATCTATGGCCTCCGGGGTGCCGATGCCCTCCTGCAGAGCGAAGATGGCTTCGTTGACCATCGGGCACAGGATGCGGTTGGATATGAAGCCGGGTGAATCATTGGCCTCGACCGGTTCCTTGCCCATCACTTTACAGACCTCGAGCGTGGTTTGGGTGGTTTCGTCCGAGGTAGCCAGGCCGCGAATGACCTCCACCAGTTTCATCAGCGGCACCGGGTTCATGAAGTGCATGCCGATAACTTTATCCGGACGCTTGGTCACCGCGGCCAGTTTGGTGATGCTGATGGACGAGGTGTTCGAGGCCAGGATCACTTCCGGGCGCGCCGCTGCATCCAGATCACGGAAAACCTTGAATTTCAATTCGGGGTTTTCGCTGGCGGCTTCGATGACCAAATCGGCCTGTGGCACATCATCCAGATTTCCCACGAATTTGATTTTCTCAGCGGCGGATTTCTGCTCGGCGGTGAGCGCGCCTTTCTCCAGCAGTTTTGTCGCCGATTTGCCGATGGTTGACTTCGCCTTCTCCAGCGCGGCCGGGATGATGTCCATACAGGTGACGGTGTAGCCTGAAGTCGCCGCGACTTGGGCGATGCCGTTGCCCATTGTCCCCGCGCCGAGAACGAAGATGTGTTTGATGGTCATGGAGTCCTCCAATGTAGATGGTGTGCATAAGAAAGTGTTTTGAAATTTGTTTTTAGCCACAGATGAACACAGATAAGAAGGATTTGAATCTTTCATCGGGAGTTTTGTCTAGAAATCAGTGTCCATCCGTGTTTATCTGTGGTGAATTTTTACTTATAAAACTTTCTCTAAAAATCGTAAAACGTGATGCGTAAAAAGTGATTGGAAATGGCTTACGTTTTAGGTTGTAAGTCCGCTTCGGCTTTCTGCCGTTGAGCCGCGGCCAACTTCTCGTCTCGCTCGTGGATCGCTCCTAATAATCGCGCCTGTTCCGAGCGCAATTCGCGATTTTCCTGTTCGGCGCACGCCAGGCGGATCGCGCCACTGCGTCCCAGGCTGTGACCGCCCAGGATATCTACCAGCAGGGCCAGCAGGAATCCAATTACACCGAGCAGCACGATCCATGCCTGGCGTATGACAATGGCCGTAACGATACTCATCAGCACTACCACCCAGCCGTAAATGTTCAATAAAAACCAGAAAGGACGGGGTTTTTGCATTGCTACTGCTCCGCCGATATGGCATTATAGATAGATTCAATGCTCTCCGGATCGCCAGTGAAGGTCTTGCCGTTGGTGCGGTTGGCGACGCGCAGCATCAGGTCGGCATCCGCGTCTTTACCGTAAGCGATCGTAAAGATTTTTACACCTTCCACGCTTTCGCCGCTAGGCAGGCAGTTGAACATTTGATTCTGCGTGTGCTGGCTGGCCGTGTCCATCCCATCCGAGAGCAGGATGATCCCGTATAATCGACTTTCGTCGTTGGCTAGATCTTCACTCTGGAGTTGGTTGGAAAGGTCAACAGCCTGGCATACGGCGTCATAGAGTGGGGTGTTGCCGTTGGCATACAAACCGCCCAGGGTGCGGGACAGAGTCTCGCTGACATCGCCAGCGCGGCCTCCGCCGAGCAGGTAGACTGTCCCATCGCCGCCGAAGGCCAGAACGTAGATCTCGTCGTTCACGTCGAGGCGTTCGACGAAACTCGTCGCGCTGGCCACGGCGCTGCCTATCTTCTCGCCTTCCATACTGCCTGAAGTGTCAATCGCCATGATGATGGTGGCTTTTTTCTTCGTCTGGTGGAAGACGTCCTTAACAGCCGCGGCTACTTCGGCGGATGGGCTTTCGAGGGTGGGAACCGTGGAGCGGGTCACGCGCGGATCGGTGCCGTTATCCAGCGCCAGGGGGGCGTGCAACGGAATGCTTTCATCCACCGGGCGCAGGTAGTAGGTAATTGCCAGCTCCTGCTGTGCGGGGGCGAGCAGGTAATCCCGGAAAACCTCGGCAGCCTCTTTCTGCTGCTCGGAGACCCACTCGCCATCCAGGATGCAATAAGGCTGCTCGCTCCAATATGTGCCTTTTGCCGGAAAGATGAACACCAGTGAGTAGCGCAGGGTATCGGCGAACTCGGCGTTGGCCTTGAGCACCTCGGCTTCACTGCTGGTGATGGCGTGCAGGTAGCCGGGACCGCGCTGCGCCAGGAGTTGCATCAGGGGGCGATTCTGGATCCCGTAGTGGTACGTATTCTGTTCCAGAACCCGGAATGCCTCCACGACTTCAGCGGCGTACACCTCGTCGGCGGTCAAACCGCTGGTTTTGCCCTCTATGGAGTAAGCCAGGGCGGTCATCATTAGCAGACCGGTGTTGGAAAAATCAGGATGGGTGTGGCCGAATTTGAACTGGCTCCATTCTGCGTGTCCGAGAGTCTCCCAGCCGTTCGGGTCAGAGGAAAGTCGGACAATGTCTTCCCAACTGATTGGCGTGTCAGGCCAGCCCAGCGCCTCAGCCATCGGCCGCCACATGGCGAAGCCGATGGGCGCATAGACGGTGGGTGTGCAGACATCCGGTACGAGCAGGCTGCCGGTGCGGTCGTGCCAGGTTTGATTGGCGCCATCCACCCAGGATTGGTCGCCAGGACTCCATACCACCGGTTGGATTTTTCCATCCAGAATGGATTTTTGCGAACCGCCAGAGGTAACGTGGGATACCTGAACGAAAATTGCTTCTCCGGAAGCCAATGTGTGGTTCTCACCGTTGAATTGCGCCACCACTGCGTTCATCCAATCTTCTTTGGTGTTCGAGGAGGCGATGTCTACGACGATGGAGCCTTTGGGCGGCTGCGGCGTGGAAGCAGGATTCTCTGTGGTTTGTTGTGCGCTTTGAATCAGCCGGGGGATGACCAGCGTGGCAAGGATGATGCAGCCGAACACGAGCACCGCGGCAGCGACGACCAGCGCACCCCAGGGGATTTTCGGTTTTTCGGAATACATGGCGGCCTCTTCTCCTTAAGGTAGGGCGCGCCTCTATGAAGGTGCGCCCCACCTTATAATAACACATCAACGATCTTCTTCTACCGCCCGAAAACCCAGGAAGGGGAAGAAATAGCCGGGTGGGTAGGCGCGGCGGTAGGATGTGCGCGCTCCATAGATCGTGTCGTTGAAGGAACCACCCCTCGCCCCGCGTAACGGGCCGGGCGGAGCCTCCTCGCCGGGCGCGGGCGCGTACTGGCTGGAGGTCCATTCCTGCACATTGCCAGCCATATCCATCACGCCGAAGGGGCTGCAGTCGCCGGCGATGCTGGCGGCATCCACCGTATCGAACCGCCCGCTTTCCAGTGTGTTGGTAAGACTGGCCTCGAATAATTCACCCCATGGGAAAGGTCGCCCATCGTCGCCGCGGGCGGCGTATTCCCATTCTTCCTCGGTGGGCAGGCGTACAGCTTTCTTTCTTTGCGCAGAAAGCCAGGCGCAATAGGCTTCGGCCTCGAAGGCGGTGATACCCACGACGGGATGGTAGGGGCGCTGGCTCTGGATTTCCCAGCCATCGGGAAGCCAGCGATTCTCGCGCCCCCAGCCATCCAAATCACCGTTTACCCAGACCCAACCCTCCTGACTCCACCAGCGTTCCATGCGATTGGCCTTGCTTTCTAGAAACACCTTGTACTGGCTGACCGTGACGGCCGCATGGGCTATTTCGAATTCAGCCACGTACACCGGGCGCATCGGATGTTCGCGCGGGTGAAACCGGCTGCCCATGTGGAAATATCCACTTGGGATGCGTTTGGTAAGGCCGATGGAAGCCTTGTAGGAATAGTCTAGGTCAGTCATAGATCTTAGGATTCGATTTCGACGGCCATAGCAACTGCTTCCGCACCGCCCAGGCAGAGCGAGGCAAAGCCGCGCTTCAGGCCGCGATCCTTTAGAGCATAAATGAGCGTGGTCAGGATACGCGCGCCGGATGCGCCGATGGGGTGACCCAGCGCCACCGCCCCGCCGTGCACGTTGACCTTGTCCCAATCCCAGCCGTCTTTTTCGAGGGCGTAGCCGTCGGCCAAGACCTGGGCGGCGAAGGCTTCGTTGAGTTCGATCAGGTCAACATCCTTTAA
>JALHUM010000176.1 GCA_022865905.1 Anaerolineales bacterium
AAAAGAGAAGGTTCCGGAGGTCGGCGCGAGCAGCCCGGCCAGGATGCGCAGCAGGGTGCTCTTGCCGCTCCCCGAAGGCCCCAACACGCAGACGAATTCCTGCGGGCGGATGTCAAATGAGACATTGCCCAGCGCGTGCAGTCCGCCGTTGCTATCGGGGAAGGTCACGCTCAGGTCGCGAACGACGAGAAGAAGATCAGTCAAGGTTTCACCACAGGTAAACACAGATGAACACGGATAATTGGATGAAAACCTGTGTTTATCCCTTTCATCGGTGGTTTCTTAGGGCAAAAAGGCGTTGGTGAACGCTTTCGATAAATCCAAGGTTGCCGAGATCAAGCCCATATCCAGCAGCACCGCTTGCATGTTCTCCCATGCCTGCGGATCCGAGTGACCAGGCCGGTCAGCTTTCCATAAACCAATCGAGGTCGCCAGCACCTGTTTCTGCACCGTCTGGTCGGCCTGCGCCAGGTTCTCGACGTACTTCTCGCTGATCTGGTAAGCCTCTTCGGGGTTTGCGATTGTATCGGAGATGCCGTGAAGGATGGCGCGCACCATGCGCCGCACCAGGTCGGGGTTTTCGGCGATGGTTTTCTCATTGCTGAGCAAGCCATTGGAGGCCAATTGAACGTAATCGGCGACGCGCAGCTCGGTCAGCTCGTAGCCCTGGGCGCGCAGTTGTACCGGCTCGTTGGTTGTATAGACCGAGACGGCCTGGTCGCGGCCGGTTGCCAGCGCCTCCACCTGGGTGTAACCGATGGAATCGAGCGTCACGTCGGACTCGCTCAACCCGGCGGCGTGGAGCAGGGCGCGCAGGCCGATGTAATTGGCCCCGTACGTCCCCGGCAGGCCGATAGTCTTGCCGCGCAGGTCGGCGGGCGACTGGATGCCCTGCCCGGCCTTTGCCGCCACCGAGACCGGGTACTGCTGGTACCAGGCCATAACGTAGACGACCGGCAGCCCCTGGGCGCGCGCCAGCAGCACCTGTTCACCGGAGACGACCGCGAACTGAAGCTCGTCCGCCCCCACCAGGGCGGTCGCGTCGGTCTCGAACGAGTAGTCAAACTCGATCTGGATGCCTGCATCCGCAAAATAGCCCTTCTCCACCGCCACGTACAACGGAGCGAACTGGACGTTGGGGATGTAGCCCAGCGGCAGGCGGACGTGGGTCAGCGTAGCGGTTGGCTTCCCGCCGCAGGCGGTGAGGAGGAATAAAACGAATAATGTGAAACGTGAAACGTAAAACGGAAAGCGTAAGGTTTTGCTCATGTAGACTCCTTCAGGTGACTTCTTTGACTTGGCGGTTAGAAACCGCAGCCACAACTACACAAAGCCGACCTCCGTCGGCTGGTTTAGACTGTGGAGGCAGTCTTTGCGCTTTCGTTGCCGCGACTTCCAGTCGCCTGGATGGATTTTCAAAACGCTCTCTAACACGCCAACATGCTAACGTTCGAACGACTCCTGCCAGGCCAACAGGCGGCTCTCCAGAAAAGAGACGCCGCCATACAGCCCCAAAGCCAGGACGATCAGGGTGAACACGGCCAC
>JALHUM010000177.1 GCA_022865905.1 Anaerolineales bacterium
AATTACTGCGCCAGTACGCAATGGCGCCGAACGAACTGGCGAATCCCAACATGATCATCGCGCCGCCCAAGGCCAATCCCTTTTCGAGACTGATGAAATTCAGCAACTTTTGGATCTGTAAGTCAATGGGCAGGAATCCGCTGGCGATGCCGAAGATAGTCGTATGCAGAAAAAACAAAATGGATTGCAGGCCGAAGATCATCATTAACGACGCATACATAAGGGTATTGATGTCGAAGGTGACGCTCCCGATTTGTCTTGGTCCGGGCAGCAGCCATGCTGAAACCAGCCCGCCTGCGATCATCAGGAAGACGCCCGGGTAGAAAAAAAGCCAGAGCGGGCTGAATATCAGTAAGAATCTCAGGTGACGCCACCCGTCGGACCAGGTACGTAAGTGAGGCGGACGGCTTCGCCCGTCCGGGTAGAGGATGGCCGGCACTTCGGTGATCCGCAAGCCTCGCAGGGACGCCTTGACGACCATCTCGCTGGCGAACTCCATGCCGGTGGTTTGCAGGTCGAGGAACAGAATAGCGTCGCGGCGAAACCCGCGCAGTCCGCAGTTAAAATCTCCCACCTTATTCTTGAAAAACAACCCGCCCAGCCAGCTGAGGACGGGATTCCCCAGATAACGATGAAGGAAGGGCATGGCTCCGGGTTTGATCCCGCCTTTGAAACGATTGCCCATCACGAGGTCGTATCCTGAATCGAGCGCGGCGACAAACCCACCTAGGTCGGAGAAATCATAACTGTCATCGGCATCGCCCATGATGACGTATTTGCCACGCGCTGCTTCGATCCCGCCGAGCAACGCGCTGCCGTAACCTTTTTCCGCGATGTGCGCGACTTCCACTCCCGCTTTTTGCGCCAACTCGATGGAACTGTCGGTGCTGCCATTATCTGCAACGATGATCTCCCCCGCGATCCCGCTTTCCGATAAAAACCGTTTCGCCTTCTCGATTCACTTGGCGAGCGTTTCCGCCTCGTTGAGACAAGGCATGAGGATGGATAATTTCAGGGGTCGTTCAGGGGTTGCGTTCATGGTTTGGAGTGTTCTGTGTTGCCTTGTTTTCCAAAAACAAACAGGTTGTTCAAACCAAACTGGAATTTTTTCCATGCCGCGATCTCGAATCCTGCTTTCTTGAAAACATCCGGCAATTCCTGCGGAACGAATCCGTGATGTTCCTCCAAAGACATTCCGTCAACAATGCGTAATGCAATCAGGATGGATAACAAATGATCCACCAGTGGCGAAGGAACGGTGATCACGACGCGTCCGCCGTTACGCAGCAGGCGCCAGGTTTCCCCGGCTATTTCGGGTTTGTTCGGTAAGTGTTCAATAGTCGCTAACAGCGATATTGCGTCGAAGGAACCATCTGGAAAGGGAAGCGTCCTTTCGAATTTCCACGAAAAGAATTGATGCTTCGAAGGCGTTTGTGTTTGTGCGAAGAGGGGATCAATCCCCACGCTCGGAGCGATCCTGTTACCGAGAAAATCAAGGAATTCCCCTTGGTGACAGCCGATATCAAGCAGTCGGCTGTCTTTGGGGATCCAGCGTGCCGCAACGATCATGCGCCATGTTTGAATGAGGGTGTCGCCAATACGCATGGTTCCATGTCCACTGCGCCCGGGGTGGAGATAGGCTGGCGTAATTTTACACCACAAAAATAAAAGCGACGCGTTGTAAAACGCGCCGCTTTGGTGTCAGCGTTACTCGCCCAGGTAATCGCGTAGCTTCCGGCGAATGGTGGGGTGCCGCAGACGGCTGAGCGCCTGCGCCTCGATCTGGCGGACGCGCTCGCGCGTCACGCCCATTTTGCGGCCAACCTCTTCGAGCGTATAAGCCTGCCCGTCCAGCAAGCCGTAGCGCAGTTGCAGGATGCGGACTTCGCGCGGCGGTAGGCCGTTCAGCACTTCGCCCAGGTGCTCGCGTAGCAGGTTATAAGTGGCGGTTTCGTCCGGCGGGGCGGCCTCGTCGTCTTCGATGAAATCCCCGAGCACCGAGTCTTCCTCGTCGTCGGTCGGCGTTTCGAGCGAGAGCGGACGGCGCGCCACCTGGATCATGTTTTCCACCTTCTTGGGTGGTACTTCCAGCGCGTCGGCCAACTCTTCGACCGAAGGCTCACGTCCCAGGCGCTGGGTCAACTGGTGCTGGACGCGTAACAGCTTGTTGATCTGGTCGCCCATATGCACCGGGACGCGAATGGTGCGCCCCTGGTCGGCGATGGCGCGCGTCACAGCCTGGCGGATCCACCAGGTGGCGTAGGTGCTGAATTTATGCCCACGCCGGTAGTCGAATTTCTTGGTGGCGCGGATCAGGCCGATGTTGCCTTCCTGGATCAAGTCCAGGAATGGCACGCCGCGTCCCATGTATTTCTTGGCGACGCTGATGACCAGGCGCGAGTTGGCGGTGATGAGATGTTCGCGGGCGGCCCAGCCATCTTCGATCATGCGGCGCAGCTCCGTGTGGCGGCGCGGGCTGACTTTGCCGCGCGCCAGTTCCTCGCGGGCCATGCGTCCGTGCTCGATGCGCTGGGCCAGTTCCACTTCTTCGGTGGCGGTGAGCAGCGGGACGCGGCTGACTTCCTTCAAGTACAAGCCAATGGTATCGTCGGTGTCTATGTTGGCGAGGTAGTCGTCCAATGAAAGTTCAGGCTCAACCTCTTCGGCCGCGGCCAGTTCCTCTTCGGGAGGCTCGCCAGTAGGGGTATCTTCGACGAAAGGAACACCCGCGCTCAAGAGCGCGGCAAAAGCCTCCTCCAATTGCACGACGTCCTGTTCGGCTTCCGGGAAGAAATGCAGGATATCGTCAATGGTGACGTAGGTCTTCTGCCGGCCCAATGCGATCAGTCGCGCGACGACAGAATATTCTTCTTCCTCAACGATCAGTAAAGGATTTTCCATCATTTTTAGCTTACAAAATCTCCTTGTTTTCTGTCAACAGAATACTCTTTTTTGAGACAAAAAGCAACACCCTTTTCATAAGTGTTTGTTTCATCGGGACAGCGTCACGCAGTCTGGGTTTGAGCCAGTCTTGCCATTTACGGGCAGCCTGCGGGAAGGTTTTACTGACGATGTAACTATGGAGATGCAGTGGTGGGAATGGGAGTTTCCGTACCCGGAACAGGCGTTGGCGTTGCCAGGTATGGAGGGTTTTGTAGAAGCTTCACCACGGCGTCAATCGAGTATTGGCTGACGACGTAAACCTTACCTTCGAGTTGGATGTAGTACCCGCTGCTGGTCGGCGTGAGGCCGCCAACTTCCAGGACCTGCTGCCTGTTACTGGAAAACTCGAGCGAGATCGTGTACGCAGGCGGATTCAGTCCGATGACATCCGGTGAAGGTGACGTTTCCAGCGTCGTCACCACTTTGAGTGCAAAGAACTGGGTCTCGGCCGCCTCAGCCTGGGATTGGTCGGCGGCGGCTGATTTGGGCTTCGTGATCGCCCAGTTTCCGGCCGCGTCGCGTCCCATTTGGAAGGTGTTTCCTGGCGCGTCCGTAATGACGACTTTGGTCAATGTGTCGTTGTCTTTGTTTATTAGAAAGCTAATCACTGCTGCCGTCGGCGTTGGCGTTGATGTGTAAAATTGTAATGGGTGGGCTTTCAGGTAGAAATAAGCGCCTATGAACAATGCCAGAACGGCAAGCAAAATCCACGTGGATCGCCTGATCATATAAATTAACCTTTTGACTTGCGGACCAGCCAGGAGGTAATACCGCTGGCGATAACCAATCCGGGCAGGAAGATAACGAGGCTCATCGCGATCATCCAAAATGTCAACGAACTAACCGGGTTCAGCGAGCGGGTGATTGGTTGCGGTGAGGTCAGGTTGAGCTGTTTTTCTTGACCGGCGGCCCAGTCAATGGCATTGATGAGCATGTCGCCGTTGGCATACTGGCCAGAGAATTTGTCGCTGGCGAAAGCCGAGTTGCCAAAGACGACAATGCGGCGGCTGGTCGTCGTATCCTCTACGGAGGCGGCCAGCACCAGTGGCCCGGGATAATCTGCATTGGCATCATATCCGAACTGACCGTTTGCCTGGATGGCTGCAAAGTCGGTCTCGCCCCAGGAGGCTTGCGTGGTTGAGATCAGCGCCACAGGGGGTATCGTCGCGTTACTGTCAATGCTGAGGCTGCGCGCGGCAGGGAAGAAGGAAACCAGTCCTTGCAGTTTCTCGGTGATGGGATGGTTCCCATAATTGGCGGCTACGGCGTAGAGTGGCTGGTTGGAGCTTGTGTCAATAACGATGTTGTTATTGAGAATGATGCCCCATTTCGTAGAAAGGTAATCCGCCAGCGGGTCTGGAGAGTCGCCGAACTGGGTCATGGGAATTGGGTCCTCCATGACAACCAGTGCTCCACCCTTGGTGACATAATCTCCCAGCAAGGTTGCTTCGTCAGCCATGATCGGCTTGAGTGGGCCAGCAATGATGATCGCTTTGGCATCGTCTGGGATTTTGTGATCGGCGATCAGGTTCAGGGTCTCGACCGTGTAGTTCTTGGCCTCCAGCGCAGATTTGACTTGTGTATAGGCATCGTCAGCAGATTGCTCAATATCCCGTTCGCCATGTCCGGTCAGGAAATAGATTACCCTTTGACCTGGGTTGATCAGGCGGATCAACGAGGCAGTAATATCCTGCTCCGAAGCGTAAGCGACAATCTCGTGCGCATCTCCCATTTGGAGGTAGATCTTCCCATCGCCAGAAATGCTGGCCTGTTGGGCAAGAACGGGATTTTGATCGGGATCAACAAACTTATAGTCGAACTTTCCGCCTGCACCGGCCTTGTAGTTTGCCAGCAGCTTGGCAGCAGTGGTCGTCGAGGATTGCGAGGTGAAGAACGCGGTAGCCTGGACCGGCGCGGGAAGTGATTTCAAAACGTTCATTGTTTCGGGCGCCAGGGAATTCGACTTGTCCTCGGTCAGGTCGAGTGGCTTGGCCGTACTCTGGAATACGATCAGGTTGATCACCACAATGATGCCGATAGAGGCGATCAGCATGATGATCGCGTTGCTGCCATAGCGCGCCTGACGGCCGGTCAGGAATTCACGCACGCGTTGTGGATCGAGCAGGGCGAAGAGGGCCAAACCGAGGATGACCACGCCTGTGCTGATCAGGAGAAACAGATTGAGTTGCTTGGCATTGGAAGGCAGGTACAGCCCAGCCGAAGCAAGAAGTTTGAACGCCAGTAATATCACTGTTGCTAGCAGTGCGATGCCGGCAAGCCAAAGCGCGATGGGGGTAAGTTGCCTGGCGGTGATCTTCTTTTTGGAGGTTTTTGACTTAGCCATTATCGCCACCTTCTTATCTCAACAGCGACCGTGCTCAAGAGTAAACCCAGCGCGATCAAGCTGAGAGGGTAGATAACATCGGAAAGTGCAATTGAGCCACTCACCATCGAGTTAAAGCGGCCGTTCAAGTCCAGATAGGTGAAGAGAGTATTGAAGAACCCGCTTGAGATGATATAGGTAGGCAGTCGGATGAGCCACCAAAAGATGAGCAGCACCGCAAGCGTCGCAAAGAATGCAGCAAATTGGTTGCTGAAGAAAGACGACATTGCCGTTCCGATTGACAGATAGGACGCGACCAGCAAGATGATGGCGATGTAGCTCGCGATCATGATGCCCTGGTCAATGCCTGGGCTGGTCAGTTTGTTGAGCACAATAGGGTAAACCAGGGTTATGGCTATGATGGTCAAGGTGAACAAGAAAGCGCCGAGCCATTTTCCGATCACCAGCTCTCCGTCTCTTACGGGGGCGGTGAGCATAAGCTCGAGTGTGCCCATGCGCTGTTCGTCGGCCAGCAGGCGCATCGTCAGGGCCGGCGTCGCAAACAAGAATATCGTCGCCATAGGCCCGATGACGATGCTGATGTCGGGCGCAGTAGCCCCGTACATGAGCGCCTGGTTCGAAACGTAGTACAGTACTATGACGAAGTAGATTCCTACGATTAGAAGTACAGCCAGGGCTACGATGTAAGCGATTGGGCTGATGAAATAATGCTTGTACTCTCGGCGAGCGATTGTCCAAATGTTGCGCATGGGATCACTTCTCCTATGTATTGTCGCGCGTCAGTTCAAGGAAGATCTCTTCCAGGCTCATCCCAACCGGACGCAGCTCCAGCAGATCGTACCCGGCCTGGACGACGGTCCTGGCGACCAATGGACGCACATCCACGCCCGGCGAGAACTGGAATTCCAGCGAGCCATCCGGTTTTGCTTTGACGCTCTGCACGCCGTCAATCTCGGCGATCTTCGGCGCGAGTTCGTCCGCATCTCCCTTGACGCGCAGGATGGAGCGTTCCGAGCCGACCAGCCGCGCCTGCAAGTTCTCAGGTGAGTCCTCGACCACAATATGCCCTTTATTGATGATGAGCACGCGGTCACATAGCGCTTGCGCCTCTGAAAGGATGTGTGTAGAAAGCAGAACGGTGCGTTCTTTGCCGAGCTCGCGGATGATATTGCGGAATTCCACCACCTGGGCCGGGTCCAGGCCGATGGTGGGTTCGTCTAGGATCAGGACCTCGGGCTTGTGCAGCAGCGCCTGGGCCAGGCCGATCCGCTGGCGCATCCCCTTCGAGAGGGCGCCAATGTAACCCTCGGCGCGCTCTTCCATGCCGACCATCTCGAGGGCCTCGTCCACCATATCTTCGGCGTTGGGCAGGTGGCGCAGGTCGGCAAAGAACTTGAGATATTCGAAGACGGTCATGTCGGCATACAGAGGCACCGTTTCGGGCAGGTAGCCCACTCGGCGGCGCACTTCCAGCGATTCGGACACGATGTCGAAGCCGGCCACTTTGGCCGATCCGGAGGTGGGAGGCATGTAACCGGTCAGGATGCGCATCGTGGTTGTCTTGCCGGCGCCGTTCGGGCCTAGGAATCCGACCACTTCGCCCTGCCTGGCTTCGAAGGTCAGGTTTTCGATAGCCCGGCGCGTGCCATAATCTTTGGTGAGTCCATCAACACGTATCATTCGATCTCCTTTGCCCCCCTCTGTCCCCCCATTTGCGTCGCTGAAAACTGGATTTGATAGATGCCTGACGGCGCAAATGGGGGGAGGAAAGGGGAGTGAATTTCATATCTAACGACGAAATAAACGGCACAGCAGCCTGAAGCAGCAGTGCCGGGAAGGGATAACATCCAACCGCGTAACACTATACAATAATTCGAGGGCGAAAGTCAAGTGGTTTGCAAAATTCTAATCAAATGCTAATCTTCCCAAAGAGTTCCCACAAGGTCATCCTTTTTTGGTGCTTCGAAAGATTGTAGAGAAAGGCGATCAA
>JALHUM010000178.1 GCA_022865905.1 Anaerolineales bacterium
CCGTGTGGGATGCATCAACCGGGCATGAATTTATCCTTCGTCTTCTTTTCGTTTTTCAATTTTCGTTTCTCCTTTAAATTATGCTCGGGTTTTTTCTTCTGTTCTCTTCTGCCTTTATCTTTTTTTCCACTGTCACTCATCGCAGTTTCTCCTTTTTTGCTAACCATCTTCCTTGAAACGCCCAATCCAGCATGGACACTCCACCTGCACTGTCACTAGTGCAAGTGTCGGTCGCAACGCGTCCAACTCCTTCGGAGTTTCAGATTACAGTACGCTCAGATCTTTCCCAACGCCTGATCCAGATCGGCCAGGATATCTTCCACGGCTTCAATACCAGTTGAGAGCCGCACCAATCCATCAGGGATTCCGACGCGGGCGCGTTCTTCCTCGGTGAGGCTTCGGTGGGAGGATGTGGCGGGGTGTAAGATCAGGGAATAGATGTCACCGAGGGTTGTGGCGGGCAGGCATACCGTCAGAGACTCCATGAAACGATAAACGGTCGCTTTATCCGCCCCGGTAATCTCAAACGAGAGTACGCCACCACAACCCCTGCCTTCAAAGAGCCGCGCGGCCAGATCGTGTTGAGGATGATCGGGCAGACCGGGATAATTGACTTTCGATACGCGTGGATGCGCTCTCAGCCATTCCGCAACCTGCCGCGCATTCTGGCATTGCTGGCGCATTCGCAGGGGGAGAGTCTTCAAGCCGCGCAACGCCAGCCATGCTTCAAATGGACCGAGCACGCCTCCGACAAGTTTGTTCAACTCGTACAATTTGATCTTATTTTCTACGGAGGCCGCCACAACGCCAGCCAGCACGTCGCCATGGCCTGCGAGGTATTTCGTGGCGCTATGGATGACGTAATCGGATCCATACTGGAGGGGATTGAAAAGATAAGGAGAAGCGAAAGTGTTATCCACAAGCAGGGACGCGCCATTGCGATGCGCCACATCCGCGAGCGACGGTACATCCGCCACTTTCAGCAAGGGATTGGAGATCGTCTCGGCGAACAATAGAACGGCGTGATTTTCCCTGACGGCCACCTCGACCTCTTCAAGATTGGTGACATCCACAAGGCGGACATTGACTCCCAGAGTCGCAAGCAAACTACGCAAAAGCGTGAAGGTCGCGCCATAAATATCCAGCGCGGCGACAACCGATGCCCCCGCTTTGGCCCCAGCCGCAAGCAGTGAGGCGTGAATGGCGGCCATGCCCGAACTGTACGCTTGCGCGGCCTCCGCTCCTTCCAAACTGGCGACCGCCGCCTCGAACGCGGACACGGTCGGGCTTGCGTAACGCGCGTAAACATATCCCTGCTTCGTTCCTCCGAGGACCGCGTCCATATCGTCCATGCTCTCGTACAGGTATCCGACCGTAGGATAAATGGGCGTTGCGACGGGAGTGTAATCCGCGGCAGGGACGCGTTCCCCCGCGTGGACTGCGCGCGTCTGGAAAGATTTGCGCGAAAGATCTTTCATCTTATTCTCCTAACCTTCCATCCCATCCCACGCCTCCAGCCCTTCGACTTCGCTCACCTGTGCCTGCGGCACCGGCGCAGGCAGGACAGGCACGAATGCTCCCTGCGGCCACAACGCTCACAAGCGCAATCCTTTTGTGTTTTGGGCAGCACCTGCCTCGCGTACAAGCACAGTGAAGTTTTGAATGAAGGAGCTCCGTTTTGAAAACCATCAACCCCTTCCAATCTTAAAGACAATGTCTTCCGGCCCGATAAAAGTATCGATGTTCGAGCCGCCAAACCCTAGTGGAGCATGTTTGGGCCAACAACTAAAGAGAAATACCAATTCTTGCAGACCAGTCCTTTGGAGCCTGCCCGTTTCGGATGCGGAAATGATTCGCTTCCTCATATTCTGCAATTCAATTTGCATGAAAAGCACCGCAGTATGGGTGCGCCAGTCATCATGATAACGAGGGGCAACATATAATTTGAACGACCTTTCCACGATCGTCAACACAATGCGCTTTTCGGCAACGGCTTGATATGGAGTAAGGTTGCCGCGATATACCAGATCGGAATAAAGAAATAACATCACCGAATCGAACAATCCTGAAGACTGCCACTCCCCAAAGAAACGATAACAGGATTGATAAGAGGGGTAATGCGAGGGAAGCTCACGCCAGGGAGAAGCGGAGCGGATCTTCCAAAAGATACCGTCGAGGACGCGGCGGGAATCAAGCACGGGACGACCACGTCCCTGATGAACGGGAGGCATCAGACGTTGGATGGCTTGCCATTGCTGGTCAGTTAAGTCCATTTTGCCTGAACAATCTATTTTTGAGTAAAAATGACGTTGGCGAAAACGACGAGGAACGACAGGTAAAAACGCCACTTTTTTAGGAAGGCTTTTTAAGAAAAAACCCTGCAAGATATTTGTTTTCGCGATTTTAAAAACACTTTCAAAAATCTAGGAAGGAGGGCGTCTGGGATGTGACGTTGGAATTACTTATAAAACAAATGTGCTAATAATGCAAGGTTAACCTGAATGAAATTCTCATCCATTAATGGAAAATGTTTGAAACACCCCCTCGATGCTTCGACACTCCCTTTGGTCGCAGCACACAGACCGCCGCACGACCGCCACGAGAGCATCGTCCCGCAGGTTTGTGCAATGGATGTTGACCGTTCGAGAAAACCTGCGGGACGGTTTAGCCACGAAACGCTTCGTGTAATAATGATTGAAACAACCCCTCCCCCTGCCGCGCGGACTCCCACGCCCGCGCCCGCAGGGACTCCACCCGCCGCACGACCGTCGCGAATTGTTCTTGCTGGGGAAGTGGGGGCAAGAGTATAGGTGTTTCTTCAATTTGAGTAATATTCAAAGTAGGCTGAGAAACCGTTCGAGTTTCTATTTGAAAAAAATCTTGAACAAAAGGCATGGAAAGATAGGTCGCAAGGAAAAGGCGATTTATCAAAGCATAATTAGCGGGCACTCGTGCAACTGCCCTGACAATATTGAAACCTTTGAGCTTTTCATTGACTAATGCAATCTTTCCAATTGAACCAACACACGCAATAAGAATTTCATCTCCAACAATTCTTGAACGTCTGTAACTTGCCTCAACTGCGGGATCTATTAATTTTAGATTTTTCG
>JALHUM010000179.1 GCA_022865905.1 Anaerolineales bacterium
ACGATGGCGCAGGAATTCATCGAATTCTTCACCAAGCGCGGTGAAAGCGTGCTGGACCCGATGGCCGGCACTGGCTCGACGCTTATAGCTGCCCTGCGCGCCGGACGCCACTCCTATGGTATCGAGCTGAATCCGAAATACGCGGAGATTGCGCGGCAAATCATTGCAGAAGAACGCAAGTTGCTGGGATCGACAATCGAAAATCTGAAATCTGAAATCATCAATGGGGATGCCTCTCTGGCTGTCAACTACCCACTCCCTCCTGCCGACTATCTGCTCACCTCGCCTCCCTACTGGGACATGCTCCACGCGCGCGGCGCGGAGACGCAGAAGAAGCGCCGCGCCTCCACCGACCTGGATGTCTTCTACTCCGACGACCCGAAAGACCTGGGCAACCTCCACGATTACGAAGAGTTTCTTGCCAGGCTGGTGGCGATTTACACAGGGCTAAAGCCCTTACTACGCGAGAAGGCTTATCTCACCATCATCGTCAAGAATGTCAAGAAAGGTGGCAAAATCTATCCCCTGGCCTGGGATTTGGGCCGCGAATTGGGCAAGGTTTACACTCTGAAGGATGAAAAAATCTGGGTGCAGGATAACCAACGGCTCGCGCCGTATGGCATGAACAGCGCCTGGGTGAGCAACACCTTCCATCACTACTGCCTGCAATTCAGGAAAGAAAACTGATCACTGTTCACTGATGACTGGTTACTGATCACTCGTCACTATGCAAGCCACAACCGACCTCCTCCACCTCCCCTATACCCTCGACCTGACCGAAGGCGGCATTGCCTACGCCTGCCGCTCGCTGGCCTACACCTATGACCGCATGGGCGGCTCGCCGCTCGACCGGCTGCGGCGCATCGTGGGCAGCGTGGTGGTGGAGCTGGCCTTTCGCCGCTACCTGACCGAGCAGGGCATTCCCTTCGACGTGCTCGGCGCGACGCCCTTCACCGACCCCGACCGCTATGACCTATCGCTCGGCGGCCACCGCTGCGACTTGACGAGCTTCCTCATTTCCCGCCGCAGTCAGATCAGCCGGATACGTCGCGACCCTGGCCTGCTGCTGCAAGCCCCCGCGCTCGTCCCGCTCGACCAATTCGCTGCCGAGGGGCACTCCAGCCAGGATATTTATCTCTTCGCCTTCCTGCTGGCCTTGACCGCGCCCTCCCAGGCAGACTTGCATAAGGCGATCACCGCCGGTCAGCCGGTTTATCTCATCCACCCGCTGCCCGACGACTGGGCGCGGCCGAAGATTTGGATACCGCTCGAAAGACTGGTCTTGAAGAGCGAATGTGAAGCGCCGATCACGGTCGAGATCGGCGGACAGGACGCCGAGCGGAACATCACCACTGCCGCGCTGGAACTCCCGCCCAGGCAGCGCGTGGCGGTGGAACAGGTCTTTTGCAGCCTGGCCTACGTCCACGCGCGCAGCCGGCCCGAGGTCCGCATCGGCATCCACAGCCCGGTACGCGGCGAGCCGTACCTCGTCCAACCGCATGGATGGGGGAACATCTGGGTCTATGGCATGGACATCCTGCTGGCTGGTTATCTGACCCACGAAGAATTCCGCCGCAAGGCGCACGTGCTGCCCGTGGGCAGCCGCGTCTTTCAATATGACCTGACGCGCACGAAAAACCTGGCGGTTCCGGTAACTGAGCTAAATCCGCTGGGGAATCTGTTCGAGCGCGTGCGCGAATGGGAATCAAAAAAACAGGACCCCGGTTCCTGAAAGAAATCGAGTTCCTTGTTTACGGAAGAATGTAACGGACGGCGAATACTTCGGGTGGGATAATCTTAATATTCTGATAAACGCCGAGGTCGAGAAGGTGAGGGTCACTCGAAACGACGAGCTCCGCGCTGCCAACCAGTGCACACTCGATGAACTTGTCGTCATCGGGGTCAGCCAAAATAACACGCAGTGTGCCTGGAATTTCGACTCTTTCTGCGTACCGCCGAATGTCAGTGATAACCGCATGAATTCGGTTTTCTGAAAACACGAACTTCTTGCGCAGTTTTTCGGAAAGTTCCGCCAGCATCGGCAGACAATACACGGACTGGACAATTTTCGCGCGCGCCAGCAGTAAACACTGATAAGGTTTCCCCCGCCACAAAAGTCCTGAGATGAGGACATTTGTATCAAAGACGACGCGTTCAGCCACGGTTACGCCTCGTGCAGAATTTCGTTAATGAGTTTCTGCCTTTCTTGTTCGGAAAGATTATCCCACTCTATTCCGCGTTGGGTGCAAATAGCCCGAATACGGCGGTCGCCATATTTAACCATCTGTTCCAACTCGTCCATTTCGGGGATGAGCGCGCGCAGAACAGATTGTTTGGCAGTGGGGGATAAACTTCGCAGCCATTCAACCAATTGTGTTTCAGGGATTTTAAGAGTTATCGTATCCATTGCGCCGGCCTCCTTGCGCTGGGATTATTATACACGGAAAGCAGGCTATAATTCACCCAGGAGGAAACCATGCAATGCTCGCTGTGTCGGGGTCTTCGCGAAGCACCCCCGCGAAGTACTCGAAGGGTGAAGGGGGCCAGACCCCGACACCCCGCTGACCGAAGGTCTCAACTACTATGGAACGCGGAGCAGGGATTAATGATTATCCTCGTGTGCAAACCCTTATCCAAAGGTTGTATGAAATGGATGCATTTGGATGCACAATCCTTATAATGAAGTACATTGAGGCGAGCCCACCCTCTTGCATTTCCATAGTATGACAGCGGCCCCACGATAGAGATTGTGGAGGGGAAAAAGCCCCCCTACAGTCCCCCCATTTCGAAAAACAGAAATGGGGGGACGTGGCGGCATGCAATAATTAATCGGCCTCCCTTCCCATGAGAAATCGCTCCTCCCCCATTTTCCGCCCGCTTGCCCCACGTTCTCGGTGGGGTGAAAATGGGGGAGGCTGGGAGGGGGCAGGAAGGAGAAGCTCATAAATAAAGCCAAACGCTCCACGCTGAAGATGATGCACCGCGCGGGCGAATTGCGTAGAGAGCAAACCCCTGCCGAAGCCAAGTTGTGGGCGTATTTGCGCGCTCAGCGCGCCAATGGAGTCCATTTCCGCCGCCAGCATGCCATTGGGCCGTACATCATCGACTTTTGCGCCCCTTGCCAGAAACTGGTCGTCGAGTTGGATGGCAGTCAGCACCTTGACCAGGAAGAATACGACGCCGAGCGCACAGCTTTCCTCGAATCAAAGGGCTGTCGCCTCCTGCGCTTTTGGAACGGCGATATAATGAATAATATCAACGGCGATTTGACGCCGCTCCTCACCTGTGGTATTATCCCGACCACAACTTAATAGCCCCAACCGGCAACTCTTATCCAGAGAGGCGGAGGGACCGGCCCGAAGATGCCTCAGCAACCTATTAGTCAGATGATCGATTAGTCTGGTGGTCGCTTGGTCGCTGACCAGGTGACTACATGACCAATAGACTAAACGACTAACGAGGTGCTAATTCCGGCAGTAGGGGTAACCCCATGGGGTTACCCGGATTCTGGAAGATGAGAGGGCAGCCGTGCATCCTGCGCAATTGCCCTTTCAAGATGTTCTGAAGGGGCAATTTCTTTTGCAAAGGAGACCCAAATTCCATGAGCACTACCTTTATGACTTCGCCCAAGCTGATGTTCACCTCTGAATCAGTCACGGAGGGCCACCCCGATAAGCTCTGCGACCAGATCGCGGATGCCGTCCTGGACGCCTGCTTCGAGCAGGACCCGATGTCGCGCGTGGCCTGCGAAGTCGCCACCAAGACCGGCTTCGTGATGCT
>JALHUM010000180.1 GCA_022865905.1 Anaerolineales bacterium
CAGGGGTGCTACGCGAACGCCGCCTCGACCAGGCCTCGGCTAGGGCGCGCGGGGGGGCGGGTCAGCGCGGAGGGGGCGAGTCAGCGGGAGGGAGGAGGGACCGGCGAGACTAATTCGGTGGCAAATGTCAGATACTCAGAAGCCCAGAACTATCATGGCGAGCCCCCCTACGGGGATGCAAGAACGCAACGAAAACCGATATAGTTGTAATGCTTATCGGGGCTGAAATAGATGCGGTGGGCAGAGCGGATGACAGACTCATCGGTGTAACACGCGCCGCCGCGCAGCATGCGAGAATCACCCGAAGCCGGACCGGTCGGATTGGACGACGGCGAACTTCCGTAATACGTCTCGCCGAACCAGTCCGCCACCCATTCCAACACGTTCCCGGCCATATCCAGGGCTCCGTACGGACTGGCACCTGTTGGGTAACTCCCCACTGCGCTTGTATCGCCGACACAGGCATCCCCGTTACTAAGCCAAAAGTCTGCCAGCGAGCAGGTCGGGTAAGTATTGCCCCAGGGATAGGTAAAACCGCTTTCGCCGCGCGCCGCCTTCTCCCATTCGGCTTCCGTCGGCAGGCGCGCATCCGCCCAGGCACAATACGCCTGGGCATCGTTCCAGGCCACAAAAATTACCGGGTAATCCGCAAACTGGGAGTTGGCATAGTAACTGGGATGCATGTAAGAACTCGAATCGCTCGGCGGCTGACATGCCCCCGCCTGCACACACATAGCATACATGCCATTCGTCACTTCGGTTTGGTCCATCCAATACGCATCCAGGTATACAGTATGCACCGGCTGTTCATCAGGCAAGCCATCGTTGCTCCCCATCGAGAATTCGCCTTCCGGCACATAGACCATCACCATTTCATCAACCGGGCGGGTAAAGGTGTAACCGAGCCCCACATGAGGGGTTTCGGTCGGCGCGGAGCCTTTCGTCGGTGAGGGGGCTTCGGTCGGCGAGGGGGTTTTGGTCGCAACAGGCGGTTTGGTTGGTGATGGGAAAGGAGTCGCTGTTATGCTATTACATGCAAAAGATGTCAAGAGAATCACAACGATCAAGCATAACTGGCCGTGTAGACTTTTTTTCATGACCGTTCCTCCTTTTCTGAACGGTTGATCCTGGCTAGATAAAGCTCCAAACCAGGTGCTTCGCGTAGCACATCGTACCCGTCCAGTACCCGAAGGGTGAAGGGTATCTCCGAAAGGGACAGTCACCATTTGGCGGTTCAACAGCTTATGGGCGGGTTTACATGCCGGCTGACAATATAAAGTATAGATAATATGAGGAGCCCGGTCAAGTGGTTTGGCAAGACAGGTCGTTTCATTCCACGGATTGTGGTACTCTCGCACAAAACTGTTAGAGAATGCTCACAAAGGAGGAGCAAATGGAACCAGAAACGACCTGCACGACTAATGATACTACGGAAAAGAGGAAGTTCTACATGGCGATGGAGTTGAGCCAGAAAGAGTGGAAACTGGGGTTCAGCGTTGGACCTGGGCAAGCGCCGCGGCTGCGGAGTGTGCCTGGGCGAGACCTTGGGGGTTTGGTTGCGGAGATCCAACTGGCTCGAGAGCGGTTCGGGTTGGGAAAGGAGGTTGAGGTAGAGAGCTGTTATGAGGCCGGGAGGGACGGATTTTGGTTGCATCGTTTCTTGGAAAAGCAGGGGGTGAGGAAACTGGTGGTGGACTCGGCAAGCATCGAGGTGAGCCGCCGGTTTCGGCGGGTGAAGACGGACCGGATGGATTTGGGGAAGTTGCTGGGGATGCTGATGAGATACCATCTTGGGGAGAAGAAGGTGTGGAGCGTGGTGCGGGTGCCGAGCGTGAAGGCCGAAGATGAACGGCAGTTGCATCGGGAGATGATGGCTTTGAAGAAAGAACGAACGCGGTATATCAACCGGATGAAGGGATTGCTAGTGAGCCAGGGGTTGGTGATAGAGGTGGATGCGGGGTTCATGGAGGCGATTGGAACGGTGAGGTTGTGGGATGGTTCGCCATTGCCCGGGAGGCTGCGGATGCGGCTGGAACGGGAGTACGAGCGGATGGAATTGTTGCAGCAGCAGATTGGCCAACTAGAGAAAGAGCGGGAGGAAGTGATCTGCACTTCGCAGGAGGAGGCGGTGGAGCAGGTGCGACGATTGTTGCAGCTAAAGGGGATCGGGGTGAACTCAGCCTGGTTGTATGTGATGGAGTTCTTTGCCTGGCGAGGGTTTCGCAATCGACGTGAGGTGGGAGCGTTGGCTGGGCTGACACCGACGCCGTATCAAAGCGGGGAAAGTGCAAAGGAAAGAGGGATCAGCAAGGCAGGCAACCGGCCGGTGCGCGGGATGGCGATCGAGATCGCCTGGTCGTGGCTGCGTCATCAACCAGACAGCGCCTTGAGCTGCTGGTACAACCGGCGCTTTGCGAAAGGCAGCAGCCGGGTGAGGCGGATCGGGATCGTCGCCCTGGCCAGAAAATTGTTGATCGAATTGTGGAAGTATTTGGAGACC
>JALHUM010000023.1 GCA_022865905.1 Anaerolineales bacterium
GCGTCCCGCTGGAGCAGCGCTCTCTCTTCCGCATCGGTGATCTCCTCGAAGTCCGCCACGTGCTTCGGCCCGACATGCTCGGGCGAAGCAAACTTCTCGGCGATATTCACCAGAGCTTCCCGAGCCAGCTTGTTCTTCAACAGGGGGCGAAATTCCTCCGCCAGTTCCTCGATGCCTCCCGGATAGTTGCGAATGCAGTAGTAGATATCCCAAGCGTCTTTTTCCATGAGCCGGGTGGCCAGGGCCATGGCTTTCATCACCAAGAAGGGGGCAATCGAGGCAACCCGGATGCGCACACTATCCTTGCCACCCTCCGGCAATGTACCGCTCAAGGTGATTTCTGTCGCCCGGGTGAACGCCAAATCACAACCACGCGCCTTGCGCGGCTGCAAATCCTGAACCTTCTGAGTGCGGTGGCTGCGTGCCGTGCCGGCATATTCCCCGGCCAGGAAATCCACTTCCACTTCGTAGGTGGTGCTGCCCACCTGTACCGTGCGAAAGAAGATGAAAGGCTGTTCTCCCTGGCGATAGCCGCGTGAGAGCAGGAGTTTCAGGATGGTTTTGTAACCCACTTCGCCCAACGTATGGTGATCCAGGGCCAGGTCCACGTCCAAGCTGCCGGTATGCCGGTGCCCGGCCCCGCTGAGGAGCAGTTCGGGCACCCAACCGCCCACGATCACGATCCCTTCCTGATATTCTCCGAGCAGGCGCGCCAGTTCCAACATGACGCTGCGTGCGGCTTCAACGACTACGGCGGTGTAATCGGTTCGCTTTGTCACCATGTTTGCTCGATCACCTTTCGGATGGCCTGGGCGGCTTCCTGTCCACGGCTGCGATAGTTTTGCAAGTCCAGGTAGATCTGGACGGGTGTTACCAGCTGCGTCCCGTCCATCTCACGACTGTCAAAGAATACACCTTCGTCGTAAGGGAACAGGAGGCTGACATTGGCTCCGCTGGTTACGGGCTTCCAGCCAAGGGAGTCCGTCAGCGAGTCCGGGTCACCATCCACATAGGCAACCGCACGCTGATAGCGCACAGCCGGAGCCAGGCGCGCCGCGGCTGAGAAAGCGGTCAGGGCATAGCGCATCCCCTGGCGCTGGCAGGCTTCTGCCAACTGAACCTCGCACTCGGCCACTTCAATCAGAGCATAGTAGTCCACAACCTGGTTGCGGCGGAAGCGGTATTGCTCTGCCCATTCGTCGAGCACTGCGCCCGGGTTGTTGAGCCGGATGCCGCCCCCGTTCGGGGCAAGCCATTCGCGGTCTGCCAGCAGTTTCTTCACATTGGATACCTGGCCAAAACTAACTTGGGCTGCCTCGGCCAGGGCCTCGGTCTTCCAACTTTGCTGTGGCCGGCTCAGCAAAACCCGCAGAATGCGTTCCGCTTTTGATGAATAAAGCGAACGCAGTTCCCTTCGTTGGACCCTGGAATTTGGTTTTCCTTCCCGATGTATATAGACTGTTTCAAAAGTAAGATGGCAATTGCCGGCCAGGTCCAGATACCCGATCCCGGCCCCCTTGCAAACTGCGGCTGCCTGGGGAGATATGTACGGCGCCGTAAAAACGCCATATGCCCCCAGGCCTTTTGCCAGCCAGTCTTTAATCTGAAAAGCAGCCTCGCGCGCCAGCCGGGGTTGTCCGCTTGTCTTGTATTCTGCCAGGATCGTCAAGGGGCGGTTCTGGACGCGTACATCCATTCGAAAATCCGGGCCTGGTGCGTTTTCAGCGGCGGAAACATTCATTAAATGGAGGAAGGGGATTTCTTCCAGGCAGTCCCGTAATGCTTGAATGGCAGCCGTTTCACCTGTTTCGATTTTCATTATTTAATGACCTTTCAGCATTTGCTGAAAGCCATTATAACAGTGAAATTCCAACTGGGCAATATTCCCCCTTGATACCGGAATGATGGTTTATGTCGAGGAAGTTACGACTTCCGTGAATTACATCCCTCCATTTGAGCAATTATCAGTATTCTTTTGGGAGGATTGGTTGCTTAATCACAATTTTGCGACACCAGAATATAAGCACAACTCCCTGGATTTGATTACCGTTCCAGCACTAGCTGGTCAACATAGTCCAGGGCTTTACAGTGAACCAAGAAAATCCACCGGCTGCATGACAGGCAGGAGCGCCGGCTGATAATCTTTCGTGTTGCGCGTGACCAGACAATCCGCCTTGCATTGCACGGCCGAGATCATCTGGACGGCGTCTTCGTAATCTTTAAAATCGAGATTGAGGGCCTGCTCCAGGGTGCTTTGATCAACCGGAGCGACTTTGATGAACTGCAGCAGGTTGGTGATCGTCGCCCGGGCCTCCGCCGAAGACTTGCCTTTCTGGATCAGGTAAAACAGGGTGGTGAGGCTGTGGGCGGCCACATATCCCTGGACCCGCCCGGTCTCGACTGCCGCCAGCAGGCTGGCAGAGGTCTCATAAAAAGGTTCGCGCTTCTGCAGAACATCCAGAAGGACGTTGAGGTCGATCAACACAACCGGCTTATTAGCCATATTTCTCTTCCAGGTGTTTTTTATAATCCTGGATGGTGATATCCGGTGATAACGTGCCGCTCAACCTGCGGACGATGGGTGCATTCTCCAAGGGCGGCTGGGCGGGAATGCGGTGCAGGTAGGCTTCGATGAGGCCGGTAAGGGTGGTGTTATTCTGGGCAGCGTAGCGTTTGATGTTTTCCAATAAATCACGCGGGACACGCACGGTCAACTTGGTTTCTTGCATGGCAACTCTCCTGCCGTACATAATAGCATTATCTTGTACGGCTGTCAAGCGAGTTGCATAGACATGGCTTGCAACGATCTGCTCTTACCCGGTCACAATTGTTCCCGCAGGGGAACCTCGTCCTGGGGACGGCCAGGTTTTTTTTCCATCCAACCGCTTGATAGCGCCTCCTTCCGCCCCTGTCGCGTAGAACCCTGTAAGGGTGGCTCTTGACATTTCCGCTCAAATGTTCTATAATGATATAGAACAATTGTTCTTTCGCCTCGCCATTTCATTCTGCCCTCGGCTCCTGTCATACGATGTGGATTGCTAAAGATACCCCCGCCAGCTTCACTCTCTTGTCCGAAACGACCTGGTCTAAAAATGACTCAACCCCTCCCCCATGTAAAGCCCCTCCTCCTCCGTGATGAGCGCTTCTCCCGCTGCTTCAACGGTATTTCCTTCGGATTGATTCTGTCA
>JALHUM010000024.1 GCA_022865905.1 Anaerolineales bacterium
AGCGTGCAGCCGGTCATGAACAGAGCACAAACGGCCGCCAGGATCAGGCGACCTTTGTAGACCATCATGTATCGAAGAAGGCGTTTGGTATGGTTCAATGCTAGTCCTCGGCCATCAGCCGCTGTCAGTTCTAAGTTAAAAATCAGCCGGCCAGGTCAGACAGCCAGCTCAGAATGGAAAACGGACCGTAAGCCATGAAGCCGAATATGGTCAGTAGAAGCGCAGCGGTCGCGATGCCGCGGTATTCATCGTTGGCCATGACCTGCTCAAACGAAAAACTACCCCGCCCCTCCAGCTTTCTCAAGCGCGGCAGGAAACGCGGTGTTCGCTGCATGTACTGATGATATTCCGGCAAGTTCTCGGAGAGCAATTTTTCCTCCTGTCGGGCAGCATGCCCGAAATCCCAAAAAGTATATATCATCATTGCAAGAGTTGTCAGTGCAGGATTGATCAGGAAAAAACCGATCGCCAAGCCAAAAAATGAAATGATGATTGGGTGCCTTGCCAACATATATGGGCCGGTGTCGATTACTTGATGGTTGGGTAAAATTTCTACTCGCTCCGCGTAAAAGCATTGTAAGTGCTGCCGTGCCCAGATATGCAGTGCCAGCGCACATGCTGCGAGCGTAATACCCAACACTTGAATAATCAGTCCCCACACCTGTTTTGTGAATAAACCTAGCTGGGGTAATAAAATTGGCTGGAGGATAACCACCACTGCTATACCGAGCATCAGCAGAGTGTAGTCCCAGGCTCGACCAGATTTTTGCTGTTTGCGCTGTTTATCGTAACGATGAATCATAAGAATATCTATCGAGTAGAAGGTGACGATGAGGATCAGGATAACGATGGACTGAGCAATGCCGAAGAACATTATGCTCCTTATCTAGCTAGCTTTATTGCCAGGCGAGTGCAGAAGTCTCTCCCCGCGATAAGCGCGTTGTTGTTGTTTTCCAACTCGAACCCCAATCTCCGCTTGAGATCATACGCGCCGCTGCCCCAGCGAAGCAGGCGCATTTTCTTCTCGATGGCGAGGCGGATTCCCTCGTAACCCAAGGCGAGGTAGGTGTAAGGAATATCCTTTTCCAGGCCAAGCGCGCCGTGGATTTGAGCGTTCCCGTCATGGAGCACCAGTTCACTGCCTACCAGCCGATTGCCTATAGTAGCAGTCAGCCAGGTGCCATTGACCATTCCCAGATTCTCGAACATGCCATGCAGCCAGGGATTGGGCGCGTTGCGGTAACGGCGCTCGACATTGTGCGCCAACGCCTCAGCGGTTTCGACATCACTCACAGAGACCTGGCGATTCACACGCAGACCCATCCTTTCAATTTCTTTCCGGGTGCGTTTGTAATGCTTGCGCTCGTTCTTGCTCAACTGGTTCAAGTATTCGTCAAAACTCTGCCAGCGAATTTCCATGCAGGTGCCCGGACCGGGGATTTGAAAATGAGTGAATCTTGACGGCCAATCGTCCCAATGCAATTGATCTTGCTCGAGGAAATCAAAGATCAGGAACGAGGCTTTAAATTTTCGCGCTTCGTCATGCGCGGCGGAGAGGATGGTGTCCAGGGCAGTACGGCGCAATGGCAGTTCGGGCAGGATCAACCCGGAAGAGTTGGATAAAGGTGAACGGCAGATCAACAGCGGCCACCGGCGTATTAATGGCCGAAGAAGGAACTGGGCCAGGGAGGGCACCGGCAGGGGTTCTTCGCGCACCAGCCAAAAGGTCGCGCGGGCGGCAGGCCTTCCATCCAGTGAAAGGATGATATAAACAGGCAGGCAATCGGCCATGGCGCGCTCGCCAAATGCGTACCACTGATAACTCTGGAAAGGCTGGCGAGCCGCCAGCGCATCCCAGGCACCTGCCCCGATGGCTTCCACCTTGTGTTCTATTCTAACGGAGAAGATGGTGTCTCCCTTTCAATGCCATATTGTACAGTCAACTGGTTCCTTGGGCAAGCGGATAGCGGAGGAAAATCAAGAAACCGGCCAGCATAAGAACGCCTGCAACGACGCCCAGCAGGCGAATCCCCAGCGGCCCTTGGGGTTGGCTGTGACTGCTGCCCATCAGGAGAAACAACGGCAGGAGCGCGGATGCGGCCCCGTTGGCGAGTTGATCGAACACACCCCACCCGGCATAATAGATTCCCTGGCGGCGCTGGCCGGTAATCTGGGTGTCGTGGTCGGTGATCTCGGCGACGATGGCATAGGGCAGCACCTGCAGCCCGGACATTGACACCGCTTGCAGTGATACCCATAAGACTCCCTGGATAGGCAGGGGAAGGGGTAGTTCTTTGTGGATGAACAGTAGGAGGGGCAAAGTAAATGCTGAAGCAAGAAATGAAGCCAGGAGGACGCGCTGTTTGCCAAAGCGCCCTGCTAGCCAGGTGATGAAGGGAAAGCACAGCAGCGAGATTAGAATTGCCGGCAGGTAGAGATAGACC
>JALHUM010000181.1 GCA_022865905.1 Anaerolineales bacterium
ACCCAGCGCGCCTGGATCGTCAAGACGTATGGAGGCATCGGCGCAAACAGCGACCCCTACTACAACGAGAACCTGGTCTTGAGCGACCTGCCGGCTGGCGTTTATCAGGTCAACGTGCCATACGCCGGGCTGAATAATAGACTGGAAATCCAAATATTTCCTGGTCAGGTCACGTACTTCGCCTTCCAGGGTTTCAAGGGATATGACACTGAATTACCACCGCCGCCATCCGGTATAATATCAACACCAGCGCCCTAAAAGGCTTGACGCATCGAACATCTGTGCTATACTCTAACAAACCAAAATGTAGAGAGGTATCTTATGCCACGCAAATCCACTGATTCAGATAGCTCAATGAACGAAGCGCGCCGCGCCATGTTGGACAAGGCCCTCGGCGACATCGTCAAACGCTATGGCGACGGCTCCATCATGCGCCTGGGGGAGGCTCACAGCATGAACGTGGAAGTTATCCCCACCGGCTCGCTGTCCCTCGACCTGGCGCTGGGCGTGGGTGGGATTCCGCGCGGGCGCATCACCGAGATCTACGGTCCGGAGGCCTCCGGCAAGACCACCCTCGCCCAGCACATTGTGGCAGAGGCGCAGAAATTGGGCGGCACCGCCGCATACATTGATATGGAACACGCCCTCGACCCGGCTTATGCTGCCCGTTGCGGCGTGGATGTCGAAAACCTGTTGATTTCCCAGCCCGACACCGGCGAGCAGGCCCTCGAGATCACCGAGACGCTCGTCCGCTCCGGCGCGGTGGAGGTGGTGGTGATCGATTCGGTCGCTGCACTGGTGCCGCGCTCCGAGATCGAAGGCGACATGGGCGACGCCCAGATGGGCGCCATGGCCCGCCTGATGTCACAAGCCTTACGGAAACTCTCCGGCGCGATCAACCAGACCAAGACGGCGGTTATCTTCACCAACCAGTTGCGCATGAAAATCGGCGTCATGTTCGGCAACCCGGAGACGACGACTGGCGGTAACGCGCTGAAATTCTACGCCTCGGTGCGGCTGGATTGCCGCCGCATCCAGTCCATCAAGGTCGGAGCAGAGATCATCGGCAACCGGACGCGCGTGCGCGTGGTCAAGAACAAGGTTGCGCCGCCCTTCCGCACAGCCGAGTTCGACATCATGTACAACGAGGGCATCTCCAAGGTCGGTGACCTGATTGACCTGGCAACCCAGCTCGGCATAGTGGATAAGCGCGGTGCGTTCTTCTCATACGGCGACGTGCGCATAGGACAAGGCCGCGAGAACTCAAAAGAGTACCTGCGCCAGAATCCCGACCTGGCCAACGAGATCGAGCTGGCCATCCGCCAACATGCCTCGGGTGGACAGGTCCCCCTGCCGCTTTCCGGCGTGGAAGATGAAGCGGAAGAGGGGAGAGAAGAATCCCAATAAGTGGATCAGTAAATCAGTAAAAAGGTACAGATGAACACAGATTCACAGCCTGTCCGCTCGTCTGGCTTGAAATCTGCGTTCATCTGTGTTTATCTGTGGCTAATCTTGACCGCTTGCGGGGGAAAAGAGAACGTTTCACCGACGGCCTACCTCCCTCCGACGTCCGTCAACGCACTGCCCACGGCCTCACAGCCCGCCGTTGTCTATAACCCGCAGACCGCGCCCGCGCTGCAATGCGTTGACAACCTCTATTACCTGCAAGACCTGACCATCCCTGACGGCAGCCAGGTCGCGCCCGGGAGCACGCTCGACAAGCAGTGGCTGGTCGAGAACAACGGGACCTGCAACTGGGATCACTCCTACCGCCTGCGCCTGATCGCCGGCCCCGATCTAGGCGCGCCCGTCGAGAAAGCCCTCTACCCGGCTCGTTCAGGGACGCAGGCCATCATCCGCATCCTGTTCACCGCCCCCGCGGAAGCGGGGACATACCGCAGCGCGTGGCAGGCTTACGATCCGCAGGGGATACCCTTTGGGGACCCGATTTTCATCGAGATTACGGTTTCGCCATAGGAGCGATGTCGTTTGTCTCCAGCAAACAAACCCCGTCTCTTCATCCATGCCCTCGGCTCTTTCGTAGACGCTCACGCAATCGCCATCCTGGTATTGATCGCATGCCTGACCTTGGCGCTCAATATCGCGATCATAATAAACCAGCCGCCTACCATAAATTCGGGTGAAACCAATCATTGGTGGCCTCTCATTTTGAATTTGATCCATGGTCGCGGCTACGCAATGTGCGAGCCGGAGTATTTTCCATTTTGTAACCTATCCAATCAATTGACGGCCTCACGCGAGCCTGTCCCGGTGCTTATCTTCGCGGTTGTCGCTTCACTCGCAAACCAGCCCTTTCTGGCTGCATCTATTATCGAATTAGGGCTTTATTTGGCGATATTACTGATCACCTTCTTATTGACCCGCGCCCTGGCGAATTCACGAGCAGCCTTGATCGCTGCGCTGCTTTGGGCTGTTTTCATTCCTGGCCTTGAACTTGTACCCCAGGTTTCTGGCGACCTGCTGGCTTGTCTTTTCCTTACGTTGGGCATGTTCTTTCTCATGCGCGCCCGTAAAACTGACCGCTGGAGGGACTGGTTGTCGGCCGGGATCGGAATGGGACTGGGAATCTTGTCGCGCTCTGCGATGATATTCATTCTGCCTGGCTTGGTATTCGGCCTGTTGTGGGAGGGCTGGGCGACAGCACGCAAACAGTGGGCTAGATTCGTTAAACGGATCTGGACAAGTGTTGTGATGATACTGATTGTCTTGGCAATGCTGCTCCCCTGGCTCGTGCGCAATACGATAGTTCTTGGAAGTCCCATATCAGGGACAACATTGAGCGGCTACAACCTCTACCGGCACAACTACATGCTTGGCAACGATGATTATTTGCGCTATATCGCCGGCGAGGAAGCAAATCAGGCCGTCCAGACGTTGATTGCACATCTTCCTGAGTTGCGCGGCACAGAAAACGAAGCACAAATGAACAACATCTACATGCAAGAAGCTCTGAAGGTGATCGAAGCCCACCCAGTCCGCTATGCTCAATTAGTGATTTACAGGTTCCTTCCACTCTGGTTCGATTGGCAGGTTGACGAGGCTTACGGGGCGCGCACCCCCCACTTGGACTATTACGAGATGATCGTAATGGCATTCCTACTAATCACTGCATTGATCGCAGTTTGGAAAACCTGGAAACTCTCATGGCCGCTCTGGGTCAGTATCATTGTGTATTGCCTGGCATATATGGCCGTGGTAGGTCAATTACGTTACCTCATCGGTGTGATGCCTATTGTTATCAGTTCAAGCGCAATGGGCTGTTGGTATCTTGTTGATCGGTCGTTCAAGAAGAAAACCCAAGAAAGTACCTGATTTGGAAATCCATCTTCTTACCCCCGCTGACCGCGACTGGGTTCGCCGAAAAATCATCGAAACATGGGGGGCGGAGACCGTCGTTGTCCACCAGACAGTCTATCATCCTGCCGAGTTGCCGGGTTTCATCGCCGAGGCTGAGGGCGAAATCGCCGGTCTGCTCACCTATCACCTTGAAGGCGAAGCCTGCGAGATCGTCACGCTGGACACATGGCGCACTGGCCTGGGCGTAGGCACCGCGCTCATCGAAACGGTCAAGCAGGCTGCGGGTCGAGAGAAGTGCCGGCGGCTGTGGCTGGTGACCACGAATGATAACCTGCCTGCCCTGCGCTTCTACCAGAAGCGCGGCTTCGTCATCGCCGCCGTCCACGTCAACTCGATCGAAAAAGACCGCCGCTTGAAACCGGAAATCCCGCTCACCGGCATGGACGGCATCCCAATCCGCGATGAAATCGAATTGGAGATGATGCTGTAAAAGAGACCCGGTTTCTCGGAGAAACTGGGTCTCTTGGTTTTTATTCTGGCAATCCATCCATCACTCGCTTCATCTTCTGCCGGTAGGCTTGGAAAGCCGCCCGCCCGGCCTGCGTCAGGCGCAGCATCGTGTTCGGCTGCTTACCCTTGAAAGATTTCACAACTTCGATGTACCCGGCTTCCTCCAGCTTGCTCATGTGCGCCGAGAGGTTGCCCCAGGTCAGGCCGGTCTGGTTTATCAGGAAGATGAAATCAGCGCTTTCGACCACGTAGAGTAGGGCGATGACAGCCAGCCGCGCTGGCTCGTGGATCAGGCGATCCACCTCAGCCAGGGATGATAGAGTGGCGTTCTTAGCCGGCGTGCTCATGAGGTGCCTCCTCCCGGTGTAGAGGGTACTTCTGTAGGAAGCGCAGGAACAGCACCAGGCCAGGCAGGGCGATCAGCGCTCCGATAATAATCGGGATAGACCGGCCGGTTCAGATAAAGCATCAAGAAGACAGCCAGGGCAATCATGACAGCGATGAAATAACCGCGCGGGAAATCCTTGAAGTAGGCCACCAGGATCATGCTCGGACTGACGATCAGCGCCCCGATGGAAGCCACGATCAGATCCATGACATTCCTGTCCGGGATGAGGCTGCTGAATCTAGCACCCACCTCGGGATTCGCCCAGGCCAGCAACTGGAGCGACACCAAAACGACCTGGATCAAGACCACCACGCTCAGAACGATGATCAACGTACGTCTGCGCTTCTTGCGCTGTGCCCCGAACTGAACCTGCCCCATGCGCGGCAGGGTGATGAATTTCTTCCCCAGCCAGAAAATCATGTAGGATAAACCAAATCCCGACAATGCCAGGATCATGTTGACCGGGCTGTAGCCTCCCACCGGCCGGAACATGAACATCGCCATGGAGATCACTATCAGGCCGAAGTACACGTCCCACAAGCCGTCCCGGTACGTAGAGCGGAATGCCCTGCGCTCGATTTGTTTGAGGTCGAGTTGTGTTGACATATCATTCTCCTTTGCTAGAATAATTACTTTGCATTGCAAAGTTATTTGCATTATACAAGACAAACGATTTTTTTCAAGAGGCAATTGGCACAAAAACGCATTTGCGCGTAAAATGGATACGTGTGGAACCGGAGAAATCTATGGAAAATCCTACTCTCGATCTGATCCACCGCCACGCCTCTGTCCGCCGTTACAAAGCGGATCCTTTGCCTGCTTCCGTTATCGAGGCCATTGTCGCCTCCGGACAGCGCGCCTCCACCTCCTCGAACCTTCAAACTTACAGCGTGGTCGCCGTAATTGATTCCGCCAAACGCCAGAAGCTGGCCGAGCTATGCGGTGACCAGAAACACGTCGCCGAAGCGCCGGTCTTCCTGGCCTTCTGCGCCAACCTGGCGCGCCTCGAGCGAGTCTGCCAGTTGCGCGGTTATACCCAGGTGACTGGCTACGTCGAAAACTTCCTGGTCGCCGCAGTGGACGCCGCCATCCTGGCCCAAAATACCGCGTTGGCCGCTGAGTCGCTCGGCTTGGGCATCTGCTACATCGGCAGCATCCGTAACAACCTGCCAGAAGTGATTGATCTGCTCGAACTGCCGCGCCTGGTCGTCCCCATCACCGGCATGACAGTCGGCTGGCCGGAAAAATCGCCGCGCTTGAAACCACGCCTCCCGCTGCGCGCCGTGCTGCATTGGGAAAAGTACGACACGAGCAGCGAAGACGGAGCGTTGCGTGAGTATGACCGCGCCATGATCGAAACCGGCATTTACCAGGGGCGACAGGTACCGGTTCCAGGCAAAGAAGGCGAGACGGAAGAATATAGCTGGACGGAACACTCCGCCAGGCGCGTCTCACAGCGTGTGCGTATCAGTCTGCGCGCCGTGCTGGAAAAGCATGGATTTGGGCTGGAATAAACCGAGGAACCATGAACGACATTAGCCGTGTGACCCGCCCAAAAGAAGCCGCGCGGACCGCCTACGACCGCATGAGCCGCTGGTACAATTGGTTCGCCAGCCGCGAAAAGCATTTCACAGAAATCGGCTTGCGGATGCTGAAA
>JALHUM010000182.1 GCA_022865905.1 Anaerolineales bacterium
ATGCGCCGTCCCGGGTACATCACGGGCACGTTGCGGCGTCCCTGCTGAACGTAAACGATGGCAAAGATCGTCGCCACGATGGTCACGAGCATGATCGTCAAGTTGAGCCAGCGGGTCTTCGCATCCACCATCAGGTTGGCAAAGTTAGCCGGCATACGGGCGACGATCCCTGCAAAGATGATCAGGGACAGTCCCTGGCCGCGAATGCCATATTCGGAGATCAACTCGCCCAGCCAGATGGCGAACATGGTGCCCGCGACCATGCTGAACAACATGGCGATGGAGGGAACGATCCGTGAACCCGATAGGCTGAAATTGAGGATCGCCGGCAGATCGAAGCGAGCCGCATAAGAGTTGAAGATATTGATCTGGCCGATGGCAGAAAGGGTAGCCATAGGCACGGCCAGGTAATACGTCCACTTCTCCATCCATTTGCGCCCCTCGCGGGGGTCAGCTTCCATCCTGCGCTGCAAGGCAGGGATGATCGGCACCAGAAGCTGCAGGATGATCTGCGCTGTTATGTACGGGTAAACGCCCATCGAGAGCAATGAAAAGCGCGAGACCGTACCTCCAGAGAGCAGGTCGAGGAAGTCGAAGAAAGTGCCAGTTGTACCGAACTGGCCGCGCAACTGCGCTAAAGCCTGCACGTTGATGCCCGGCACGGGTATATTGGCTGCCAGGCGGTATATCACCAAGATAGCCAGGCTGATCAGCAATTTACGGCGGATATCCTGGGACTTCCACAGGTAGCGCCACCCGGAAAATGCGGTTTTCATAGCAGGCCTCCTCGTGAGAAAGAGTTATCCAATCAACTCCACGCTGCCGCCGGCCTTTTCGATCTTGGCCTGAGCGCCCTTGGTGACGCGATGGGCGCGCACCTTGAGCGGAGTCTTCAACTCACCGCGGCCCAGGATGGCGACCGGATTACGAGGGTCGCGCAGCAGGCGGGCTTCGGCGAGGGTCTCAGGCGTGATCTCGGCATTCGCCTGGAATGGGGTCAATTGGTCCACGTTGACTTCGTTATATTCAACCTGGTGGATGGGGGTAAAGCCCTGACCGCGTATGAACGGTAAGCGGCGGAAGAAAGGCAGGTTGCCGCCCTGCCGGTACAGGTGTCCGCCCGAACCGGCGCGCGCACCCTGGCCTTTGGTGCCCCGGCCGGCCGTCTTGCCCTGGCCAGCTGAAATACCACGACCCACGCGCTTGCGGTTTTTCTTCGACCCCGGATTGGGTTTTAGATCGTTCAGTTTCATAATTCGCGCCTATTCTTCGATTCGAATCAGATGGATCACCGCGGCGAGCATCCCACGCAATGACGGCGTATCGGCATGTTCCACGGTTTGGTTCATGCGACGCAAACCCAGCGCCCGGACGGTAGCCTTCTGCGGCTTGGGATAGCCGATGGGGCTGCGTACGAGCGTCACCTTGATCGTTTTGGCAGCCGTCTTCGCTTTAGCCATTCTTCTTTCTCCTTTCCCAGAACGGCATAAGCTCTTCCACGGGTTTACCGCGCCGCGCCGCCTCTTCCCTCGGCGACTTGAGCTGGTCAAGCGCCTTGAAAGTAGCCTGCACCACGTTGAGCACGTTGGCGCTGCCCAAGGACTTGGTCAGGATGTCGCGCACACCGGCAGCCTCAAGGACTGCGCGCACGCCGCCAGCGGCGATAACGCCCGTACCGGGGGAGGCCGGTTTGATCAAAACGACCGCGCCGCCGACCTTGCCCACCGATTCGTGGGGGATGGTTGTGCCGTAGAGAAAGACTTGACGCATATCCTTATGGGCGCGTTCGGTCGCCTTACGCATGGCGTCTGGCACTGCGTTCGCCTTGCCGACGCCCATGCCAACCTTGGCGTGATTGTCGCCAACCACCATCGTCACGCGGAACTGGAAACGGCGGCCGCCTTTGACCACTTTCGCCACGCGAGCGATCTCGATTACGCGCTCGTCGAATGTTTGTTCTTGTTGTTTTTCGAGTTCCATTACCTTGGATTCCAACATATCTTTCTCCAATCAGGCCTTAGAATTCCAGGCCGCCTTCGCGTGCACCCTCGGCTACAGCCTTGACACGACCGGTATAACGGAAGCCGCCACGGTCGAAGATGACCATCTTGAGGCCTTTGCTCTTGGCGCGTTCGGCAATTGCCTTGCCCACCAGTCGCGCCGCATCGGTCTTGTTCAGACCCTTCATCTGGGCGCGCAACTCGTGATCAATCGTCGAGGCTGAGACAAGGGTAATCCCCGCCTGGTCATCAATCACCTGCACGTATATCTCCAATAGACTGCGGAAGACGTTCAAGCGCGGGCGCTGCGCGTTCCCGGCGATCTGCTTGCGGACGCGCGCGTGGCGCCGGATGCGAGCAGCAGAGCGAGATTTTTCAGCCATAGCTTACACTTTCGCCTTTCCAGATTTACCAGCCTTTCGGCGGATCTTCTCACCCAGATAGTGCAGGCCTTTGCCGTGGTAGGGTTCCGGTGGGCGCACCTTGCGGATGTTCGCCGCCACCTGCCCAACCAGTTCCTTGTTATAGCCGCGTACAAAGATGTGGCGCGCCTTGAGATCTACATCGAAGGTAATGCCCTCCGGCGGCTCGACTTCCACTGGATGGGAATAACCCATGTTCAGAACCAGGTTCTTGCCGTTCAATTCGGCGCGGTAACCTACGCCCTCGATTTCCAGCACTCTTTCAAAGCCGGCGCTCACGCCGTGTACCATATTTGCAATCACTGCGCGGGTCGTCCCATGCAGGGCGCGTTCGGTTGGAGCCTCTGAGGACCGGCCAACCACAAGCTGGTTATTCTCCATCGAAATGGAGATGGTCGGAGAGAAGGTGCGCTGAAGTTCCCCTTTCGGGCCTTTCACGCGCACGTACGATCCTTTGACATCCACCTGCACGCCAGCCGGGATTTCCACGGGCATGCGTCCAATTCGAGACACAGTTCAAACCTCCTGTCTCACCAAACTTTACAGATAATTTCACCGCCCACACCGAGTTGGCGGGCGCGATGGCCGGTCATGATCCCTTTAGGCGTAGAAAGGATCGCCACGCCGATGCCTGAAAGCACCCAGGGGATATCCTGCTTCTTGGTGTATACGCGCCGGCCAGGGCGGCTGACACGTTGCAGGTTGGTCAGGACAGGACGACGCTCGCGGCGCTCGCCGTTGTACTTGATACGCAGCCGCAGGACTTTCTGGCCTGGTTTTTCACCGTCGGCCACCTCGTAGTTTTCCAGGTAGCCTTCTTCCTTCAAGATTTTGGCGATCTCCAGCTTGACCTTCGAGTGAGGCATCGCCGTCAATGACTGGCCGCTCATCACCGCATTGCGGATGCGGGTCAGCATATCAGCAATAGGATCCGATAAGTTCATGCTTTCACCTCCACCCGCTTACCAAGAAGCCTTGATAACGCCGGGGATTTTTCCTTCCAACGCCAATTCGCGGAAGCAAATCCGGCACAATCCAAAACGACGGATGTAGCCACGCGGGCGACCACAGCGCGTGCAGCGGTTGCGCACGCGGTGAGGGTATTTACGTCGCAGCTCACGATATTGCATACAAGTTTTCGCCATAGATCAAGCTTCCTTCCTAAACGGCATACCAAGCAATTGCAGCAGCAAGCGCGCATGGTCATCAGATCCAGCCGTGGTCACGATCGTGATTTCCAGGCCTCTTAGCTTATCAATCTTGTCGTACTCGATCTCCGGGAAGACCAATTGGTCCCGCAGGCCGAGCGTGTAATTGCCGCGCCCATCGAAAGCATTCGGCGAAACGCCTCGAAAGTCGCGCACGCGCGGCAGGGCGACGTTCAGCAGGCGGTCGAGGAACGACCACATGCGCTCGCCGCGCAGGGTCACCTTGGTGCCGATGATGCGCCCCTCGCGCAGCTTGAAGTTCGCAATGCTCATGCGGGCTTTGGTCATGATCGGCTTCTGGCCGGTGATCTGCGTCAGGTCCGAAACAGCCGCTTCGAGAGCCTTGGCGTTGTCCATCGCATCACCCAGGCCGATGTTCAGCACCACTTTCTCGATACGCGGTACTTGCATCACATTCGTAAATTGGAATGCCTTGGCCACGGCCGGGACGATCTCTTTCTTGTACTTCTCTTTTAACCTATTCATAATCTCGATGCTCCCAAAGGACCTAGTCAATCATCGCCTGGCAGTGCTTGCAGACGCGGTGGGAGCCGTCGTCATCGCGATGAACTCCGACACGCGTAGACGTGTTGCATTTCGGGCAGACCAGCATGACGTTGGAAATATCCACCGGAGCCTCGAACTTGATCCGGCCAGGGTTGATCGTGCGACCATGGGTCTGTACCTGGCGCTGGTGCTTGGTGCGGACGTTGATACCCGAAACGACCACGCGGTGTTCATCTGGCAGCACTTTGATCACTTCGCCGCGCTTGCCCTGCTCTTCCAGACGCCCGCTGATAACTTCGATGGTATCACCTTTACGAATCTTGACTCTCATCCTTCACTCCTGCATAACCGGCCTAAAGCACTTCCGGGGCTAGTGAAACGATCTTCATAAAGCCTTTTTCGCGCAGTTCACGCGCCACCGGCCCGAAGATGCGGCTACCGCGTGGGTTGCGGCCGTCGACATCCAGCAAGACGGCTGCGTTATCGTCAAAGCGGATGTAGGAACCGTCCTCGCGGCGCCATTCCTTGGCGCAGCGGACGATCACGGCCTTGACAATCTCGCTCTTCTTCACCGCGCCCTGCGGCGTGGCCGACTTGACAGTGGCCACCACAATGTCACCAATGCGGCCATAATGGCGGGTAGAACCGCCCATTACGTGGATGACCAGCAGCTCGCGTGCGCCGGTATTATCGGCAACTTTCAGACGAGTCTCTTGCTGGATCATGGTTATGCCTCCACGAGGGTATCAGCCGAGCGGGTCTCGTGCTTGAGGATGGCTTCCACGACCCAACGCTTGTCGCGCGAGATCGGACGGCTTTCCACGATCTGGACCCGGTCGCCGATCTGGCAGCCCAGCTCATCGTGCGCCATGACGCGCTTGCTCGAGTGCACCACCTTGTGGTACAGCGGGTGCTGGAAAGTCCGGGTGATCTCGACCACAACGGTCCTGGTCATTTTATTGCTGGTGACGACACCAGTGATACGACGACGCTGATTCATGCTTCACCTTCCTGTACAGCCGCCCCGGCGCGTTCCCTGAGGATGGTTTCCAGGCGCGCAATATCACGACGCATGATGCGCATGCGGCTGGTATCGGTCAACTGGCCTGACACCTGCTGGAAGCGCAGCTTCATCAGCTCTTCGCGGCTATCTGAAAGTTTGCCCGCAATTTCTTCCGAGGACAATTTGCGAATTTCTTCTGGCTTCATGCCTGCTCTCCTGCAGCCAGATCAAGGCGATTAATGACCCTGGTCTTGATCGAGAATTTATGCCGGGCCAGGTTCAAGGCCTCATGGGCCGCTTGTTCAGGCAAGCCGCTGATTTCGAACATGACACGACCCGGCTTGACCACCGCCACCCAATATTCCACGTTCCCTTTACCCTTACCCATGCGGGTTTCGGGGGGTTTCTGGGTATAGGGCTTATCCGGGAAAATGCGGATCCAGACTTTCCCGCGGCGTTTCATAGAATGTACAATGGCCCGGCGGGCTGCCTCGATCTGGCGAGCGGTGACCCAGCCAGGCTCCAACGCCTGCAGGCCGTAATCGCCGAAGTTGATCTCGACACCGCGTGATTCCTTGCCTTTCATGCGACCACGCATCTGCTTGCGCCACTTTACACGTTTAGGCATCAACATAGCAACAACCTCTATTCACTCACATACACGCCTTCGGTCGTATCGACTTTTTCCTCAACCTCAGGTTTCATCTCGCCCTTGTAAACCCACACCTTGACGCCGATCTGACCGTAAGTCGTGGTGGCTGCGGCGCGGGCGAATTCAATGTCGGCGCGTAAGGTCTGCAGGGGGAGGCGTCCGTCGTGCAGCCAGACGCTGCGGGCCATTTCCGCGCCGCTCAAGCGGCCTGCGACCTTGATCTTGATGCCCTCCGCGCCCTGGCGCATGGCCTGCTGGATAGCGCGCTTCATGGCGCGGCGGTAACTGATACGGCGCTCCAACTGGTCGGTAATATTGCGCGCCACGAGATACGCGTCAATATCAGGAGACTTGATCTCTTTTATGTCGAGGTCAATTTTCTTACCGGCCAGCGTCTCCAGGTCCGCGCGGATCTTCTTCACGCCCTCGCCCTTGCGCCCGATCAGGATGCCGGGCTTGGCCGTATGGACGGTCACTTTCACTTTACCGGGATACCGCTCCACATCAATGCGCGAGACGCCGGCGCGACCGGCCCCGCGGCGGATCAGGTCACGGATGGCGAAATCCTGCCGGAGATATTCGCGGTACTGCGCGCCTTCAGCAAACCAACGGCCCTGCCAATCCTGGGTGACACTCAGACGAAAACCAATCGGATGAACTTTACGACCCATAATTTCTCCTTATGGTAGCCAGTAGGCTACCATTAGCGTCCTTTCCATGCCGATCACGCGGCCTCACGCTCGCTTAGAATCACGGTGACGTGAGACGAACGGCGTAAGATCGGCTTGAAGCGGCCGCGTGCGCCAAACCGGCGCCATTTTCGGGTGGGAGCTTCATCGGCAAAGATTTTTCCAACGTACAAGTCGTCGCGGCTGACGCCGAAGTTCTCTTCGGCGTTGGCAACGGCAGAAGCCAGCAGTTTCAACACCGGCTGGGCTGCACGTTGAGGCATGAAGCGCAGTGTTTCCAAAGCAGTATTGGCGTCCTGACCGCGGATCACGTCTATCACCAGGCGCACTTTCTGCGCCGAGATGGACAGAAATCGCAGTTGAGCACGAATATCATGAGCCATCACGAACTCCTAGGCGACCTTGGTGGACTTCTCAGAAGTCACGTGACCACGGAACATGCGAGTCGGCGCGAACTCGCCCAGGCGATGGCCGACCATGTTCTCGGTGATGTAAATCGGCACATGGCGGCGGCCATCGTGGACTGCGATGGTGTGTCCCACCATTTGGGGGAAGATGACGCTCGCCCGGCTCCAGGTGCGGATGACTTTCTTCTCGCCGCGCTGGTTCATCGCTTCGATTTTATCCAAAAGTTTTGGGGCAATGTAAGGCCCTTTTTTCAATGAACGTGACATATTTTCTTACCTCATGTGTGTAGTGGCAACATTAGTCGCTTTCGAACAGCTGACCCGCAGGGTGCTTCGCGAAGCCGTTACTACATTCTCCCAGCGCCTAGCGATTGGACTTGCTGCGGCGGCGCACAATGTACTTCTTCGTCTGCTTATTACGGCGGGTCTTGTAGCCGCGCGTCGGCTTGCCCCACGGGCTTTTGGGGCCTGGCATACCGATCGGCTGGCGACCTTCACCGCCGCCGTGCGGGTGATCGCGCGGGCTCATGGCAGTACCACGCACGGTCGGGCGGATACCCATGTGGCGTTTGCGTCCAGCCTTGCCCAGTTTAATGTTGCTGTGCTCCAGATTGCCGACCTGGCCGATGGTCGCGTAGCAGACCTGGCGCACCAGACGCACCTCGCCGGAGGGCAGGCGCACCTGGGCATACTCGCCCTCTTTCGCAAGCAACTGCGCCGAGCCGCCGGCCGAGCGCACCAACTGGCCACCCTTGCCTTCCTTCAGCTCGATATTGTGAACCAAGGTACCGACGGGGATGTTCGAGAGCGGCAGGCTGTTGCCTGGGCGGATTTCAGCCTGGGGTCCAGAAAGCACCGTGTCACCAACTTTGAGTCCCATCGGCGCGACGATGTAACGTTTCTCGCCGTCGGCGTAATACAGCAATGCCAGACGCGCCGTCCGGTTCGGATCGTATTCGATTGCCGCGACCTTGGCCGGGATGTCGCGCTTCTCGCGTTTATAATCCACCAGGCGGATGAAACGACGATGACCGCCACCACGATGGCGCACCGTGATACGTCCATAGGCGTTCCGGCCGCCGTGTCTGCGCGGCGGGACGAGCAGGCTGCGCTCAGGCGTGCTCTTGGTGATTTCGTCGAAGCTGTAGCCGGTCATCCCCCGCTGACCGGGCGTAACCGGTTTATATTTCTTGACAGCCATTACTGCACCCCTTCGAAGATCGGAAGAGTATCACCCTCTTTTAGGGTGACGATCGCTTTCTTGAACCCGGAAGAACGCACCAATAAACGGTGGCTCTTGGCTCGCCGACCGCGCTTGGAGGGTGTATTCAGGATATTCACGCGCACGACCGTTACGTCGAACAGGGTTTCAATGGCATCCTTCACCAGCGTCTTGGTAGCCTGGTCGGCTACTTCTAAGGTGTACTGGTGAAGCTTGCTCGACTGGTAATTCGACTTCTCGGTGACCAGCGGGCGGCGGATTACATCATAGATCGTCGTCATGCTGGCCTCCTATACCAAATAAGCCTTCAACACGTCCAATGCCTTGAGCGGCATGACGAGTTTATCGTAACCAAGGATATCGCGGATATTCAGGTAATTTGCCATCAGCACCTTGGCATCCGGGATGTTGTTGGTTGAGCGAGTGATGACCTCGTAGTTGGCGTCCTTCTCCGTGACCAGTAACAAGGCGCTGGCTGTACCTACCAACAAACCCAGCGATTGCGCCATCAGGCGGGTCTTCGGCTCGGGCAGCGACAACTCATCCACCAGCACTACGCCCGCCTCAGCCGCCTTGACCGAGAGCGCCGAGCGCAAGGCGGCGCGGCGCATCTTGAGCGGCATGTGTTGGGTATACTTGCGCGGCCGGGGGGTATGAACGCGGCCGCCGCCTTTCCACTGCGGTGCACGGGTAGAACCCTGGCGGGCGCGACCGGTGCCTTTTTGACGCCACGGCTTGCGGCCGCCGCCGGACACCTCGGCACGCGTCTTTGTCTTGTGGGTGCCCAGACGAGCATTCGCCATCTGCTGGACGTAAGCCTGGTGCATCAAATCCACGTTAATCGGGGCTTCGAAGATCTCAGCCGGTAAATCTACCTTCTTGATCTTCTCACCCTGCATGTTGAACACATCTACTTTCATAGTACCTATGCTCCCATCACGCCGTGCGGCTATTGCTTGCGCGCATCCTTGATCATGACCAGGCTGCCCTTTGAGCCGGGCACCGCGCCGTGCACGCCGAGCAGGTTGCGTTCGGCATCCACCAGAACGACTTTGAGACCCTGGGCAGTCACGCGTTCGCTGCCCATGTGGCCGGCGCGCCGGGAACCCTTGTAGACGCGCCCAGGCGTCGTCGTCGAGGAACTCGAACCGGGAGCGCGTAAACGGTCAGAGGCGCCGTGCGTTTTCGGGCCGCCCTTGAAGTGATAACGCTTGACCACACCGGCAAAACCCTTGCCCTTGCTGGTGCCGATCACATCCACCCGTTCACCCAGGCCAAAAATGCCTACCGTGACCTTGTCGCCGACCTTGAATTCCGGGGACTTGATGCGGAACTCGCGCAAGAAACGCAGTGGAGGCAATTCGCTCTTCTTGAGGTGACCCAATTGGCCGCCAGTCAGGCGCTTGGGTTTCGCCTCGCCGAATCCGAGCTGAACCGCTGCGTAGCCTTCCTTCTCTGGAAGGCGTACCTGCGTAACGTAACATGGCCCAGCTTCGATCAGAGTGACCGGTACTGCCGCACCGGCCTCGTCGAAGATCTGGGTCATGCCGATCTTCTTACCAATCAGCCCTTTCAACATACTCGGTTTTCTCCTTTTTCAAAATGTTGGACAAACCGTTAATTTGTCCTACGAGGCTGTCAGCCAGGGCTTCGGCTGCATCATCTCGGTCACAGCACAGTCAATCGGTCTGCCGCGGCGCACGTTGTCTTGGGCCTGCGTACAGGACTGTTCTTGTGCTGCCAGTATTCAGTGTCAAGTGTCACGTTCCATGTATCACGTCACACTGACACGGGAACACATGACACTAGATTTTTATTTCGATATCCACACCCGCCGGCAGATTGAGACGCATCAACATGTCAATCGTTTTTGAATCAGGATCGAGTACGTCAATCAGGCGATTATGGGTACGGATTTCAAAGTGCTCGTGCGAGTCCTTGTCAATAAAAGTCGAGCGGCGTATTGTAAACCGTTCTATCTTAGTTGGCAAGGGTACAGGGCCAACCACGTGGGCGCCGCTGCGTTCAGCGGTTTCGACGATCCGCCTGGCAGACTGGTCCAAAACGCGATGATCGTAAGCTTTAAGACGGATGCGGATCTTCTGCTTCGTCATACTCCACCTATTCTATGATTTTCGTAATGACGCCGGCGCCAACGGTCAGGCCGCCTTCGCGGATGGCGAACTTGGAGCCTTGCTCCAACGCCACCGGCACGATCAACTGCACTGTCAGGTTGACGTTATCGCCAGGCATGACCATCTCCACGCCCTCCGGCAGGGTA
>JALHUM010000183.1 GCA_022865905.1 Anaerolineales bacterium
ACCGCCAAGCTCGACAGTGTATCCGATCACCTGGCTATGAAAGCCATTCGCACTACCTGTACCTAAAACGGAAATTGGAGCGGCTGGTGCCAGGAATGTCCCCGTAAAGTGAGAGCCTGAGTTTCCGTTAATCGTAACTGTGCTGCTATTGGTCAAGGGAAGGTAGATCAATAGACCTTTGTAGTCGCCACTATCTGGTGCGTCCAGATTGATCGTCGCATTACCATTCCAAGTAATGCCTCCTGAAACCATGTAGATCAAAACGTTTTGGCCGGTCCAGGTTTCATTGCCGTTGACCCGCCATTCGCTGCCTACGCAGTAAATCCCTGATTGGAGGGTGAAATTCTTGACGCCCCCGAGGCCACTGGGTGGAAAACTGCTGTAACTGCCCGGAGATAGAGTTGCATTCTGTCCAGATTTTATCGCGCTGCCGGCCCCGGAACAGGTGGGAGTAGGAAAGATGTATTCAGGCGGGTAAGGAAATTGTTGCGCGCCGGTTACCGGGGGTGGGGTGACATGTCCAGCACTATAGCTCGCGCCACCCACCACAGAAACCGAAGGGGCCACTACGTACCCCGAACCATTCTGTCGAAAGGCACAGGATGCTGCGTCTGAATTATCCCATATGCCGCCACCGGTGGTGGTCGTTGTCTGGTTACCGTGCGCCCAGACGGTGTCGCAGCCGTGTGGAGACAATCCCACCACCGCGTTCCCGAAGAACATCTCCCCGGTATGAGCTGGCTTTGCTCTGGCGATGGCATCCACGCAATTATGTAGTTGGTCAACACCTACAATAGGCGCAAAGAAAGTATCCACATTGGAGTGGATGATAACCTGGATATATTCACTATTGCCTGCGTAAGGGCCATTTGAACCGTTGCAACCCGCGGTGGGTGGGTTGTTCACGGTCACGGTGTCGTGTATGCCGTCGCTGGTGTAACCATTACTGGCAGCACGGCTGAAGACGGCCGAAGTAACATTCTGATTGTTGATTTTTGCCAATGCAGCAGCCAACGAAGCGGTATCCGCGGCGTTTTGGGCGTTACGGCGATCAGAGAAACTGTGACCGGCATCGATCGCTAGGCCAGTGATTGCAACCAGACCGACGATCCCGAGCACGATCAGGATCAAAGCTTGTCCCCTTTGACCAAGTTTGTTATTCATAAAGATGAAACCCTCCCGAAAAAAAGTAACCAGGTTTTTTGGTCAATTCTATGAATGGCGGGACAGTATCATCATAATAAATTCGTCTTCAAAATAAGTATGTGTCGTAAGTGCCGCTCATCACGATTTCGTAACCGATCACCTGGCCGTGAAACCCATTTGCTGCCCCGGTGCCGGAACGATTAACTTTATTTCCGGATCCAGGATGCTACGGGTTAGATGGGAACCACTGTTCCCGTTAATCTCGAATGTAGATAGAAATTAATCTAAAAAAAATAGGATGCAAAGCCGCGCCAGCCTGTTCTATCATGGAAATGATCTTTTCATTTCGCTAATTCGATAGAGGGTGGGATGGTAATATCGAAGTTGAGTTCATCTGAGTAGTGGATGTTGGCCATTCCAGTACCGCTGATGTCAATGTCATAACCGATGATTTGGCTGTGGTATCCGTAAACGGAGTCAGTGCCGTTCACCTGGACCTCGGACGCGGGGGCGAGGATAGTCCCGGTGAATGTCGTGTTCGCGTTCCCGTTCAGGATCACGATGCTGCTGTTCGTGATTGGCAGGTAGATCAGCAGCCCTTTGAAGTCCCCGGTGGTCTGGGCGGAGAGATTCAATAGTGCGCCGCCGTTGATGTGGAGGCCGCCGTTAATGAGGTACAGCAATACGCCGGTCCCGGTGATGTGGTTGCCGGCGTTGGCATTGACGTCACCGCTGATGCAGTATATTCCTGACTGGAGAGTGACATCTCCAATAATCCAGGAGCCTGGGATGTTGCCGGGCGTAATAACGCCGCCGCTATTGGTTCCCGTATGGTCACAACTCGGCTCCGGCCAGATATATTGGGGCGGATAGGGGATTGGGGGGCCGCAGCCTGTATCCGGAGGGGGAGTCACATCGCCAGCGCCGTAGGTCGCTCCGCCCACCACGCAGATGCTCGGAGCGGTCAGCGAGGCGTGCCCGCTCAGGTCGAAGGCCTGGAATGCGCCCGAGGCACAGTCGGAATTGACGAAAACACCCCCGCCTTCGACAATCGTGTCAGAATTACCGTGCGCCCAGAAGGACCGGCAATCGTGCGGGTTGAGGCTGACCAAGGCGTTCCCGAAAGCGATCGGCCCGGTGACCGACAACTTGGCGCGTGCAATGGCCTCCACGCAGTTGTTTAGTTGGTCAAAGTTCGGCCCGAGGATGGAGGCAAAATAGGTATCCACGGTCGAGCGAATGATGACCTGGATGTATTCGAGATTGTTTGCGTAAGGGCCGTTTAAG
>JALHUM010000184.1 GCA_022865905.1 Anaerolineales bacterium
GGTCGGTCGAGAATATCAATCAGTGTCCAGTAGCGAACGGATGGGTTTTCTGGTTCGAGCAGCCAGGGAAGCGGATCGCCGTTTAGATGTTTTTGCCAGTTTTGCATTGTAAACCTTTCACTCTGTGCCGAAATGCTTTCAGTGAAAGCGGGCTAACGGTTTGGCTCACCTGCTCTGCGGTCGTTTTCTGGCTCGATTTGGGTTTTGAGTCTATTCGATCCCCGGTTTTTCCCCATCCCTTGACGTTTCCATTAATCGGTAGGTGGCTATTTAAATTCTACCTTGATTCCCTGAGCGGACAATCATTTTTTATTTGCTTTTCATCAAAACACTAACGTCTGTTATGTTCCAATCTTCATAAGCCATGAATCTTATAGCGGTTCGATTGTCTTCAACTAGCATTTCGCTTGGTTCTTCGGAGAAACCGAGCAAGGAAATGACAGCGTGTTGCTTTGTCTGTGGTGGTGGCGAATACGACGAGTTGTTTGTCAATACAAAGGTTATTGTTTCTCGCGGATTTATGGAGTGAGCTTGTATAACAAAAACTTCATAACCTGCTGCATCTATTCCATTTAGTCTTAATAAATCACCTGAAATTTCTACGCCGTGAATTGGATGAGTAAGTTCTAGTTCTCGTTTTGGCGGATCAATGACTATATCATTCGCTTTTATGCCACTAACGCGAATTGCGAATTTGACAGCCACATCGTAAAGTGCATTCTCTGAATTATTCGTAATTTTCACACTCAGTTTGGTCTTCCATTCACCAGCAACTAAACGAAATGAATTTGGTGATACTGATATAGGATGCATTGGAAATGGCTTTGTTGGATTTTTCTCACAATAACTCCACCATTCGTCTCTGTGTCGCAGAAGTTCCTCTGGGGAATATTTGTTTCCAATTGGATGTTTTGGGTTGTAATGCCCTGCTTCTCCGTGACATTTCAGACATAAGACAATAGCATTATCAATTGTGCTTGGTCCGCCTGATGCTTCAGGCTTGATGTGGTGGACATTTGTGTTGCGACCAGCAAACTCATGACATACGCAACAACACCGTCTTGAATTAACTAAAGCGTCTTCTCGATCTTTTGAAGGAAAAGGCATATTTTGAACCTATATGTGTATCCACCTAACTATTTTTTAACCCGCCATTTGACGTCCTAATGGCTTATGGACGGTCTACAGGCGGCCTAACATCCTAAATTCAATTGGGCATTTATGGTAGCCGTACTGAGGCTACCATTAGGCTGCAATCGGGTAAAATAGGACAGTAAACTGGAATCAATATAGCATAAATCGCGGAGAAAATGCAATGCCCGATCCAAAAAAACTGCTGGATGTCGTGCGCGACGTGTTACGCACCAAGCACTATTCCTACCGCACCGAACAAACCTACGTGGATTGGATCAAACGCTACATCCTCTTCCACCAAAAGCGCCGTCCCAAAGACATGGGCGCCGAGGAAATACAGGCTTTCATCACCCACCTCGCAACCGAACGCAAGGTTGCTGCCTCCACACAGAATCAGGCGCTCAGTGCCATCCTCTTCCTATATCGCATCGTCTTACAAAAAGAGATCAACCTGCCCCCCGAACTGGTGCGCGCCTCCCGCCCGAAGATCCTGCCCACTGTATTGACCCATGCCGAAGCCATGGCGGTCATTAATAAAATGCGCGGCACTTCCCGCCTGATGACCAAAATCCTGTATGGTAGCGGCCTGCGCCTCATGGAATGCCTGCGCCTGCGGGTAAAGGACATTGACTTCGGCAACCATCAAATCATCGTCCGCGCCGGCAAGGGCGAAGACGACCGCTTCACCGTTCTGCCCGACTCCATCGTGGCAGAACTGCAAACCCACTTGCAGGATGTCAAAGCTTTACATGATAAAGACTTGCGGGAAGGCTATGGAGAAGTGGCCCTGCCCTATGCGTTGAACGTCAAATATCCCAACGCCGGGCGGAAATGGGCCTGGCAGTTCGTCTTCCCGGCCTCGCAGCGTTCGCTGGACCCGCTCTCTGGCGTCATTCGGCGCCACCACTTGGACGAAAGCGTTCTGCAAAAAGCAATCCGGCAGGCTGCCCACCTCGCCAAAATAGACAAACCTGTCTCCCCCCACACCTTTCGCCACTCATTCGCCACCCAACTCCTCCAAAACAGCTACGATATCCGCACCGTACAAGAATTGCTTGGCCACAAGGATGTCAAGACCACCATGATCTACACCCACGTCCTCCAACGCGGCGGCCTGGCCGTTAAAAGCCCATTGGATGGTTAGGCGATCTTCGAAAAATTCGTACCATTCGGGTTATTCGATGCGAAAAAAGAGAAGAACCTCCCACCAGATACAGTTCGCACTCCTGCTGTTCGCCCTCGCCGCCTGCACCCCCCAGCCGCCCGCCACAGAATCCATTGTTACCCCATCCGTTGTCACCCCAACCGTTGTCACCACTGACTGGTTCCAAGTCTACTTTACGAACCCGGCTGACCTAATGGCCGAGGACTACGCCGGTGGCCCTGACGAGGCCCTGGCGGATGCCATCCACGCCGCGCGCCTCTCGCTGGACGTGGCCGTCTACAGCCTCAACCTGTGGAGCATCCGCGACGCCCTCCTGGACGCCTGGCATCGCGGCGTGGTCGTGCGCATGGTCATGGAAAGCGACAACATGGACAGCGACGAGGCCCAGGCGTTGATCGCCGCCGGCATCCCCATCCTGGGCGACCGGCGCGAAGGCTTGATGCACGACAAGTTTGTGGTCATTGACCGGCAGGAGGTCTGGACTGGCTCGATGAACTTTACCACCGGCGGCGCGTACAAGGACAACAACAACCTGATCCGCATCCGCTCAACCGAAGTCGCCCAAGATTACACCCAGGAATTCAACGAGATGTTCGTTGAAGATAAATTTGGCCCGAATGTGGTCGCTGACACCCCCTATCCGAGCCTGACGATTGGGGATACATCCCTCGAAATCTACTTCTCCCCGGATGACGGCGTGGCGGCGCGTCTGGTGACGCTAATCCAAAGTGCGCAGGAAAGCATCAACTTCATGGCCTACTCGTTCACCTCGAACGATATCGGCGCGGCGGTATTGGAACGGGCCGCGGCGGGCGTGACCGTGGCCGGGGTCATGGACGCCGGACAGGTGGTCTCCAACCAGGGCAGCGAATACGACCCATTCCTCCAGGCCGGGTTGGACATCCGCCTGGACGGCAATCCCGGCCTGATGCACCACAAAGTCATCATCATTGACGGCAGCATCGTCATCACCGGTTCGTACAACTTCAGCGCCAGCGCCGAAGAGGTCAACGATGAGAACCTAATCTTGATCTACAGCCCGGATATCGCCGCGCAGTACCTGGCTGAGTTCATGCGCATCTACGCCCAGGCGCAGCCCTGATCTCCCAGACCCCCGGTGTCTCGCAGACACCGGAGGTCTTCTGGCATGGGGTTAGAGCCATTCTACCGTTGCAATTTTGACCGACTTGGGGTAAATTATCTATAGAGAACATTCGGGCGACAGTATAACTGTCGCCCGTATCTAAAGAACTCCCAGGAGTCTCCCATGCCCGAAAACAAATTCTACCTCGGCCGCCTCTTCGATCCCGCCACCGGCAAGCCCCTCGACCAGCCCCTGCTCTACGACCCCGCCGACCTGACCACCCATGCCGTCGTCACCGGCATGACCGGCTCCGGCAAGACCGGCCTGTGCATCGCCTTGCTGGAAGAGGACGCTTTGCAGGGCATCCCAGCCCTGATAATAGACCCCAAGGGCGACCTGACCAACCTCCTGCTCCACTTCCCCGATCTCGCCCCGCAGGATTTCCAACCCTGGCTCGACCCCGAAATGGCCCGCCGCGCCGGGCAGACTCTCGAATCAGCTGCCGCGCAGGCTGCCCAGGCCTGGCGGAATGGCCTGGCCGAATGGGGCATGGATCGTGAGCGGCTGCTGGCGCTCAAGAACGCGGCCCAATTCGCCGTCTACACGCCCGGCTCGGATGCTGGCATCCCAGTCAGCGTCCTGACCTCGCTGCGCGCGCCATCCATTCCCTGGGAAGGCAACCGCGACGTACTGCGCGAGCAGATCGTCTGCACCGTCACAGCGCTCATGGGTCTGGTCGGCTTCACGGACATTGACCCCCTGCGCTCGCGCGAGCACATCCTGCTCTCCAACATCTTCGAAAACGCCTGGAGCAAAGGCCAGTCTCTCGACCTGTCCGAACTCATCCTGCAGGCCCAAAATCCGCCCTTCGATAAGCTTGGCGCCTTCCCATTAGATACCTTCTTCCCGGCAAAAGACCGCATGGGGCTGGCGCTCCAGTTGAACAACATCCTGGCCGCGCCGGCTTTCGAGGTTTGGCGCGAGGGCCAGGCGTTGGATATTGCTGCCCTACTGACCACGCCGGATGGTCGTCCACGCCATAGTGTCTTCTATCTGGCGCACTTGAGCGACCCCGAGCGCATGTTCTTCGTTACGCTCCTGCTCTCGGCGGTGGAGACCTGGATGCGCACACAGACCGGCGCCACCTCCCTGCGTGCCCTGCTCTACATGGATGAAATTTTTGGCTACCTGCCGCCGGTATCCAACCCGCCCTCCAAGCAGCCCCTCCTGCGGATGCTCAAACAGGCGCGCGCCTTCGGCCTGGGTTTGCTGCTTGCCACCCAGAATCCGGTGGATGTGGATTACAAAGCCCTCTCCAATGCCGGCTCCTGGTTCATTGGCAAATTGCAGACCGACCAGGACAAGCAGCGCCTGCTGGATGGACTGGAAAGCGCTGCTTCCGGGAGCCTCGACCGCCGCACTTACGATAAGCTCATCTCCGGCCTGGGCAAACGTATCTTCCTGTTGCACAACGTCCACATGCCCCCCTCCACGGCTGGGGGAGGGATTGGGAGTGGGGGGGCCTTCCAGACGCGCTGGACGATGAACTTCCTGGCTGGCCCGCTGACCCACGCCCAGATCCCGGCTTTGAACAAACTGGTAGGAGCCAGTTTTCGGTCTTCAGTGACCGGTGATCAGTTTTCAGTGCAACCTCCAACGCAAACCCCCGGGCCTGTTTCAGTTCCCCAAGGCTTCGAGCCAATCCTGGCCGCCATCAGCCAACAGCCATCCGCTATCAACCAACAGCCATCAACGATTAGCAGTCAGCAGGCTTCCCTTACCCGGCCAGCCATCCCTGCCAGAATCTCGGAATTCTTCCTGCCGCTGAACACCTCGTTTGCTAAAGCCGCGGCGGCCTCGGGCGAGTCCTTGCCTCCGCAGGCGGCTGCCGCCGGGATCGTTTATCATCCAGCCATCCTTGCCTCGGCGCAGGTGCGCTTCCTCGACCGTAAATACAACCTGGACATGGAACAGGTCAAGTCGGTGCTGGTGACCAACCCGGAAAGGCGCGGCATCGTCCGCTGGGACGATTTCACAGCGAGACTGCCAACCCCGGGCGAGATGGACCCGGCTCCCGATCCAAAGGGGCGCTTTTCTGCGATGGAAGCGCCCTTCTCGGATGCCCGCCTGATGGCCGCCCTGCAGAAGGATTTCGCCGACTGGGTCTACCGTTCCAGCAAAGTGACCGTCCGTGCCAACCAGACTCTGGGCGTCTTTGCCACGCCGGACGTTTCGCAGGCCGAGTTCATGAAAACCTGCGCGGAGGCTGCCCGCGAAGCGCGCGATGCTGAAATAACCAAGGCCACTGCCGCGCTCGACCGCCAGATCAAAACGCTCAAGGACAAGATCGCCCGCGAGGAACGCGAACTCAAGATGGACGAGACCGAACTCCAGCAGCGAAAGGGCGAGGAGCTGGCCACTCATGCCGAGAACGTGCTGGGCGTCTTCGGCGGACGGAGCTCCAACCGCCGCCTCTCCTCCTCCCTATCCAAGCACCGCCTGACAGAGCAGGCTAAAGAAGATGTACAGGAATCGATTGACGCGCTGAAACAGTACGACCAGGAACTAGCCGCCTTGGAACAGCAGCGCCAACAGGCGATGGAGGCAGCCAGCGGGCAGTGGGGGGACGTGGTCAACGACATCACCGAAATCCCCATCCTGCCCAAGAAGATGGACATTTACGTCAACCTGTACGGCGTGGCCTGGTTGCCGTATTACCTGGTGCAATCCGGCGCAGAGAGGGTTGAATTGCCGGCGTTTAGTCAGGCATAGGGTCGGTTTCTCGCGCAGCACCCTGAAGGCATGCCGGTCGCGAGTGTCACTGCGAGTAAGTCCACAGCGGGAAATCACCGCTGTTCAATATGATTGAAACTCAAAATCATGGTGTCGTTGCGAAGAGGGCGTTCTTCCCTGCGCCGAACGCAGGACGGTGTGCCCGACGAAGCAATCCCCTTGCAAGCTGGGAGACTGCTTCCCTGGCCTGTCCGGCCAAGACAGGCGGCGTAAGAGCACCACCTCGCAGCGACACGTGCTTTGATTGAGGCTGGAAGCCGCGTTATGAACATTTTCTGGTTGATCTTATCGGTTCTTCTCTGGGGCTTCTTCCACTCCCTCCTGGCCTCATTGAGTGTCAAAGCTCTCACCCAACGCGTCTTCGGCGCGGCAGAGCGGCGCTATTATCGCCTGGCGTACAATATCTTTGCCTGTATCAGTTTCTTGCCAGCGCTGGTCATTACTGCATTTACTCCCGACCGTGATCTATACACCATTCCGTTTCCGTGGGTCATCCCACTGTTGGCGGGACAATTGCTGTCCCTTGTCGCGCTCGTGATAGGTTTCAGGCAAACGGACGCATGGGAATTCCTCGGTCTGCGCCAACTGTCGGGAAAAGAAAAGCAGCCGGCGAAATTGACGACCAGCGGATTGTATCGCTATGTCCGCCACCCGCTGTATACAGCCGGAATAGTCTTCATCTGGCTCATGCCTATCATGACAGTCAACGTCTTGGCAATCAACCTGGGCTTGACGGTGTATGTTGTTGTCGGCGCGTACTTCGAGGAGCGCAAGCTTCGGCGTGAATTTGGCGCGCAATATGCCGCGTATCAAGCCCTCACGCCCATGTTGATCCCTGGCCTGCGGCTGAGGCGGAACAAAAAGTGAAGCGGGTCGTCTATTCAAATGATATTCGACAACTCTCACCTTTCGTGTTGGATATTTGTTTGGTTCATTGGGAATTGCCGTGACACACCGAAATATCTGGTGACGCGGTGCAATGCGAGAAAAATCTCGTACTACATTTCTTGCAGCATCACAGTAATTCCAAGACAGTCGAATTTGTTTGGTAGAGATGGACAGGGTTATAATCTCTGAAAATGACTACATCATCTTACCCTCTTCCTCGGCAAACGAATATTTTCCCCCAAATCCTGGCTGCCCTGCTGGGCGGCTTGCTGTTGTTCTTTCTTTCGATTGCTGCGGCGACCAGCGGCTACCAGTTCTATTACGCCGGACATATCTTCCCTGGCGTCTCGGTGGCAAGTGTGGATATATCTGTCTTAACGCCTGAAGAAGCTGCCCTGAGGCTTAACCAAAACCTCACCTATCCTTACGCTGGCCAGATCCTCTTCCGGGATGGCGAAAAAGCCTGGCTGGCGGCCCCGGCTCAGCTTGGCATGGTCTTCGACGTGGGCGCCAGCGTCCAATCTGCCTATCGGGTGGGACGCAGCGGTGGGTTGTTCGGCAGCCTGGCTGCGCAGATGAATTCCAGGCGAGGCGGTGTGGATGTCTCGCCGGTGATCTTGTTCGATCAACGCGTGGCTTACGATTATCTCCAGTCCATCGCTGCCCAGATAGACAAGCCGGTCGTCGAATCCAGCCTGACAATCCAGGGCGCGCAGGTGAGTGATACGCTCGGCCAGGTGGGACGCCTGCTCAACGTGGATACCACCTTGCTCAACCTGACGGCGCAGTTGCAATCTTTCCGGGATGGCGAGGTGCCGCTGGTCGTCGAAGATCAAGCCCCACAAATCCTGGACGCCAGCGCAGCGGCCGCCACTGCCCGCCAGATCCTCAGCGCGCCGCTGACCCTCGGCTTTCCCGATATGCAGAGCGGCGATCCCGGCCCGTGGGTGGTGGATGTCCAGACCCTGGCGAACATGCTGCTCGTCACGCGCGCTGTAAGCCTAACGGTGCCGTCCGTCAGCGGCGAACAGTACCGGATTTCGCTGGATGCCACTGTCTTGCAGCCCTTCTTGGAAGGGATCGCCGCCAGCCTGGATCGTGGCTTCGAGGATGCCCGCTTTACCTTCAACGACGACACGCGGCAGTTGGATTTGATCCAGCCAGCGGTCACTGGCCGTAAGCTGGACGTGGAGGCCACCCTCGCGGCCATTCAGGAGAAGGCCTTGCAGGGCGAGCATAACATCCCGCTAGCGCTGATCTACACCCAGCCGGCAGTGGGGAGCGATGCCACCGCCGAGTCATTGGGCATCACCGGCCTAGTCAGCGAGGAATCCACATATTTCCGCGGCTCGAGTTCCGAGCGCATCCAAAACATCCAGGCGGCGTCCGCCCGCTTCCATGGGCTGCTGATCGCGCCGGGTGAAACATTTTCGATGGCTGAAGCCCTTGGCGATATCAGCCTAGAAAACGGCTTTGCAGAAGCGTTGATCATTTCCAATGGGCGCACGATCAAAGGCGTCGGCGGGGGGGTATGCCAGGTCAGCACCACTTTGTTCCGCACCGTCTTCTTCGGAGGCTATCCAATTGTCGAACGCTATCCGCACGCCTACCGGGTGGGCTATTACGAGCAGAGCGCCTATAGCTATGACAGCAACATGGCCGGACTGGACGCCACGGTTTTTGTCCCGCTGGTCGACTTCAAGTTCACCAACGATACGCCATATTGGCTGCTGATGGAGACTTACGTCAACGTCGGCGCGCGTCGGTTAACCTGGAAGTTCTACTCGACGAAGGACGGCCGCACCTATGAATGGATTACCACCGGCCCGCAGGATGTGGTCCCCGCACCCGATCCGCTCTTCCAGGAAAATTCCGACCTGGAGCCGGGTGAAATGAAACAGGTGGATTGGTCCGCTGACGGCGCGAACGTCACCGTCACGCGCATCGTCTGGCGCGGCGGGCAGGTCTTGTATGATGACACCATCTCGACCCACTATACGGCCTGGCAGGCGGTCTGCGAGTATGGACCGGGTACGGTTAACCCCGAGTCGCTGGCGCAGGAGCTGGGTTTGTGCCAGCAGTAGACGTGGTAAAATAGCCGTCTGAAACCGCCGAGTAGGCTTTCGGGAGAACACCATGCTAAGTCAAGAATTGCTCGAGATCCTGCGCTGTCCAGCCTGTGTCCGCGAAAAGGATGGGCTATTGAAGTTCTATAAAGCTTCCTGGTTGATCTGCCAGGACTGCGACCGCAAATACCCGGTTGTGGAGGATATTCCTGTTATGCTGATTGACGAAGGAGATAAGTGGGTCAAGGTAGCCGAGAAGGACCTGCCCGTGCCGCCTCCACCGGTCAAGTAGCATGGCTGAAGAACTTCGCACCCTGTTGGCTGAATTGACCTGCGGGGATGATGTGCGCGCCGAGATTGCCGTTTCAGAATTGGCCGGACGCGGCGCCGAAATCCTGCTTTCCCTGAAAGCCTTGTTGGACTCGCCGGAAGTGGATGCGCGCTGGTGGGCGATCCGCACACTGGCGCAGATGGCCGATCCTCCTTCTGATTGGCTAATCGTTGCGCTGGCGGACCCGGCCAGCGAGGTGCGCCAGTGCGCTACGCTGGCTCTCTGCCATCACCCCGACGGGAACGCCATCCCTAGCCTGGTGCGGCTGCTCGCGGACCCTGAGCCTGTCAGCGCGGAACTGGCCGCAAACGCCCTGACCGCGATCGGCGGCGACGCGCTGCCTGCCCTGGTCGAGGCGCTGGAGAAAGGCCCGCACAAGGCGCGCGTGGAGGCGGTCCGCGCCCTGGCCGCCATCCGTGACCCACGCGCCATCCCGTCCCTGATGGCTGCCCTCGAAGAAGATTCTCTATCCATGCAATTTTGGGCTGAAGAGGGACTCGAACGTCTCGGCCTGGGCATGGTATATCTAAAACCAGATTGAAGGAAACGTATGTCCGGTAAGAAATTTGATTTTCTTCAAACTATTCGAAGCTTGAGACGCCCAACGACTGGACAATTGATCCTCCTGGGTGTTGGCCTGATTTTGGCAATTGCCCTGTTCATCTTCTTGCGCGGCTTCGTCGCCTGCTGGCAATTGACCTCGCTGCCTGGCATACCGCCTGCAAGCTGCGGCATTACGGCTGCCAATCCGCAAGCGACCCCCGGCGCGAACGCCGAGGGGACGCCTGTCGCGCCAACCATTAGTGCCCCTCAGGTGCAAATGCCGCCACCCTGGGATGGTGCTAGCCGCGTCACGATTTTAATCATCGGTTTGGATTATCGCGACTGGTTAGCCGCGCAAGAAACCCCAGAGATCCAAGGCCCTCCACGTTCGGACACGATGATGCTGCTCACGATTGATCCGATCAGCAAGACGGCCGGCATGTTATCCATTCCGCGCGATATGTGGGTGAACATACCGGGGGGGTTCGGTTATGGAAAGATCAATACGGCCTATGCTCTGGGCGAGGCGTATAAATTGCCCGGCGGCGGCCCTGGCCTGGCGATGAAGACGGTTGAAAATTTTATAGGTGTGCCTATTCAATATTATGCTCAGATAGATTTTGGGGCCTTTACTCAAATGATTGACGAGATTGGCGGCCTCGACATCGAGGTTACTGAGACGATAACGCTCGATCCAATCGGGCAGCATAATACGATATACGATTTACCGCCTGGCAATTATCACTTCGATGGGGCGCATGTTCTGGCTTACGCCCGCGCCCGTTACACAGAAGGAGGGGATGTTGACAGGGCAAGGCGTCAACAGCAGGTTATCTTTGCGATTCGGGATGAGATAGTTTCGCTGAATATGTTGCCTACGCTGGTTGCGAAAGCCCCGACGCTTTATCAGGAGCTTTCAACGGGCATCCACACGAATATGTCGTTGGACGATGCCGTGAAGTTGGGCGTGTTGAGCCTGCAGATTCCCCAAGCCAATATCAAGAAGGGTGTGATTGATTACAGCATGATGACCATCGGCACCTCGCCAGACGGCCTGGATATCTTCAAGCCCATTCCCGATAAGATCCGAGAATTGCGGGATGAAGTCTTCGGGGGCGGCGCCCTCAGCCCGATGGCAACCGGTGACCAGGCTCAGTTGCTGCGCGACGAGGGCGCGCGCGTGGCGGTGATGAATGCTGGCTCGGGGATTCCCGGTCTGGCTCAGAGCGCGGCTGACTTTCTGACCTCGCAAGGGATGAACGTCGCGTTGATCGGCAATCCCATCGAGCACCCTGAATTCCCAATTTTCTATTATGCAGATGGGTATACGACTGTGGTGGATTACAGCGGCAAGCCTTATGTGTTACGTCACTTGATGTCCCTGATGGGGCTTGGTTCGGGACAGATCCGGTTAAAATATACCCCCAATTCTCCTGTTGACGTTGTCATCTTCTTGAGAGGCGATTGGCAGCCGTAAGACAACTTAGAGCGAGATAAATCGCACTCTTTTTTTTGTTATGGCTGTTGGAAGAGCAATAGAATGCCACCGCGGTAGCTTTCGCCGCCGTCTGTCTGGCAGGAGGGCGCGCTCAGATTTGTCACCAGTTGGCTGCCGGAAGCCAATTGAACGCTATACCCAATGTTGGGCTTCATTACGAAATCGGAATAACCATTCCCAAGTTCTGGTTTCAGGCCGGTGAAAATATGCTCTTCGCCATCCTCCCACGAAATGATGATCTCGACCCCTGGAATGGGCTGCCCAGCAACATCCTTGACCTCGATTTGCAATAACCCCTCGGGTAAATTCAAATCACAAATGCTTTCCGGCGCGACCGCTACAAAGGCCGCGCCGACCGTCGGCGTTGGGGTGCGCGTCGGGCGCGGGGTGGGGGTGTAGATGGGCGTGAGCACGGAGGATGGCCGGCGGGTTGGTGTGAGGGTTGCACCGCCCGCCGGGGATTGGATGAGCGAGGCGATCAACTCTGGTGTCGGAGAGAGGCCGGCCTCACTAGGGGATTGTTTCAATGCGTCTGCCAGGCGAGCCAGGGCGTAGGCGGAACCGTCCGGGTCGCCGGCCGCATGGGTGTTTTGCGCCTGGAGGGTCAACGCCTGTACTGGGTCCACATCGCCGAGCAGAGAGAGGCGGGACTGCGCCCGTCCCAGGTCGCCAGTGACCAGGTAGGCGGAGGCGATCATACCGCGGTATTTATCTTTGAAATCCGGACGCAGTGACGCGGGTGCCGTTTCCAAATATTCGACCGGCGCGAGGACCCACGCCACAAGCAAGCCGAGCGCCAGGCCGATCAGCAGGCCGGTCAGCAAGTACCAGGAGCCGCGGCTCGGCTCGTGTTTGGTGCTCATGGCGAGATACCTCCCGAGGCCGGTTGCCAGGTTTGGAGAGCGGCGGTCAGGCTCTGGAGCAGGGCCAGGTCGGAGGCGGGGAAATTGGCCAGGCGGGCGTACTCCAGCGCCTGAGAGGCGATCCTGGCGGGAGGCTCACTGCCCAGTATCCCCAATCGCCGGGCGGCATGGTCTATGTTCTGGTCGGAGTGGAAGACCTCGGCCACCATCAGCACGTAATCGCAACGGTAAAAGGCGCGCAGGGTATCGGGCGCGGTGTTGGTATATTCGACCGGGCTGATCACCCAGCCATAGACCAGACCGGCAGCCAGCCCGAGGGCGATCACGATAAAGAACTTGATCCAGCGTGACATGGGTTATTTTGCCATAGGTATTGGAATAAGCATCCGGGCAGGCTGACGGCGGCACCCGGATGTACCTCCTTACCGTTGCTTCCTCTCGGACCTAGCGGGGTTCGTAGGCCTCCGCCGCGCCGGGCCCGCCCGGACGCATAAAGCATAATCGAATAGGATAACTGTGTCAATACACTCATGATATAATTTTAAACAAATGTGGCAATCACTTCCGAAGTGACTGTCACATTTCCGCACACATTCCAGTGATGAATCTCATCCTTTGTGTACCAACGGAGGCCAAATGGAAATCACGAATCAGCGTTATAAACATTGTGATTTGATCAGCCTGAAAGGGCGCGTGGACAGTTACACCACTCCCCAACTGAACGAGGCCATCGCAGCGGTCAATAAGGCAGGTGGCTATAAGATCGTGCTTGACTTGAGTGGATTGGAGTACATGTCCAGCGCCGGATTCCGTGCCCTGCTCGTCGGCCAGAAGAATTGCAGGCGTTACAACCGTGGTGAAATTGTACTGGCTGCCGTGCCAAGGCGGATTTACGAGGCGATCGAGCTGACTGGTTTCACCCCACTCTTCAAAATCTTCGACGATGTCACCGCCGCCGTCGGAAGTTTCTAGATCACCGTAGAGCGCGGACTGATCGAGGCCGCCTCCTGTCTGCTAGATGTGAGGCGGCCTCTGCCTGTTCAGATGCGTACAGCTATTTTCCCGGCCAGGTATAAAAACCTGGATGATATGCGCCAGTTCGCCGCCCAGGCGGCAAAAGACGCCGGCATGGGCGATATCGAAGTCTATGCGGTGGAATTGGCCGTTGACGAGGCCTGCTCGAACATCATCGAACATGCCTATGGATCGGACAAGGGGGGCGAGATCGAATGTACCTGCACTGCGGCAAATGACTGTTTGACCGTCATTCTGCGCGACCATGGCAAACCATTCGATCCGTCTGGCGTCGCGAAGCCGAACCTGTCGTCTGGGTTGGAGAAGCGGCCACTGGGAGGCCTGGGCGTCTACCTGATACGCCAGCTTATGGACGAGGTGCGCTTCGAGTCGCTCGGTGAGGCAGGCAACCTGCTGACCATGGTCAAACATCGGGGCCAAAAATGAGCACGCGCTCGTCTGCTCCGAAGCCTTCACCCTGGACGCAGATCGTCCGACTCGGAGAGCACCTGCTGGAGACGAGTTCGCTCGCCGGGCAGCGCGATCGGCTCATCAGCGCGGCGGAAGCGCTCTTTGACGGATGTGCAACTCTCTGGCTGGACGAGAACCTGTTCCGCCTCCCCGGGCTGAATCAAGACCCGGTCTTTCCTCCCCAGCCTCCTGACGAATTCATGCGCCGTGCCTACGAGGCGGGTGAGCCTTGCTGCCAGGATGACGCGCCTGCAAAAGCCGCTGCTGTACCGTTGCGGCACAAAAACCTGCTATTGGGTGTTTTGCGCCTCGAACGGCCTGGCGGTCCGTCATTCCGCAAAGCCGACCTGGAGCTGCTGGATGGCTTTGCCGGTCACGCCGCGCTGGCCCTGACCACCGCGCACCGCATCGCCGTGGAGCAATGGCGCATCGAGCAGTTGACGCTGGTGCGCAAGGTCGGGGCGCAGATTGCCAACGTGTCAGATGTGGACGAGCTGGCTCTCCGTGTGAGCGGCCTGATCCAGAAAACCTTCAAGGTTTACTTTGTGGCCGTCTTCACTTGCGAGGCTGGCCAGGAGTGGCTGCGCTTCCGTTCGAGCGCCGGGCCGGCCGGTCGTCGCGGCAAGCGCCGGAATCCGTCCGTGCTCGAAGTGAAGTTCGGGGAAGGTTTGATTGGGGCTGTCGCCCAGAGCGGGGAGGAGATCGTCAGCAACGATGTCCGCGCCGAGCCGCGTTTCCGTTTCAGCGAAAGGCTGCCGGAGACGCTTTCGGAGGTCGTCCTGCCGCTCAAGATCGAAAACCGGGTGCTGGGCGTGCTGGACATCCAGAGCGACCGGCTGAACGCATTCCATCCCAATGACCTGCTCGTATTGCATGCGCTGGCTGATAACATTGCCATTGCCTTCGATGGCGCACGCCTCTACAGCGCGTTGCAAAAACGCGCCGAGCAGCTCTCGCTGGCTTCCGAAGTCAGCGGGGACATCACCTCTATTCTCGATCTCAACGAGCTGCTGGATCGGGTGGTCACGCTGATCCAGGATCGGCTGGGGTATCCGTACGTTCACCTGTTCACGGTCCATCCGAACCGGCGGCAGATCATCTACGAGGCTGGAAAAGGGGAAAGAAGTCAGGCGCTCAAGGGGTACGTACTCGATCTGGACGAGGCCGAAGGCGTCATCCCCTGGGTAGCGCGTGAGGGTCAGACCATTTTGGCGAATAATGTCAGCTTGGAACCGCGCTACCGCCCCTCGCCGTTCCCGCCCGAGGATACGCTGGCCGAGATGGCTATTCCGCTGGTCTATACCAACCGGGTGGTCGGCGTGCTCGACCTGCAGAGTGACCGCGCCAACGTCTTCACCGAAGAAGATCGCTTTCTCTTCGAGACCCTGGCCGATAACATCGCCGTGGCTCTCCACAACGCGGACCTGTACCGGTCTGAGCGCTGGCGGCGTCAGGTGGCCGATAGCCTGCGCGAAGTGACCGGCCTGCTCTCGGCCAACGTCAGCGCTGACGATGTTCTGGATGCCACTCTGCGCGAATTGGAACGCAACCTTCCGAGCGACGTTCTGGCGATCTGGCTGTTGGACGGGGACGAGTTGTACCTGGCGCACATTCACGGGGCTGACCCGCTGGAAGTGGAAGATGCCAAGAACCGCTGGCCGGAGACGAGCCTCTTCCTGGCGAGCAGCCTTTCCGCCGAGCAGCCGACCATCCGCAAGCCGACCGATACATTAGGCCCGATTGGCGCAGCCTGCGGTTTCGCCGCCGACTATTCCTCGATCGCGGCTGCGCTGCGCCTTGGCGATCAACCACTAGGCGTGTTGACCCTAGCGCATCACACCCCGCGTCGGTATGGGCATGAAGCGCAGGCCGTGACGGCTACCTTTGCAAATTACGCCTCCGTAGCTATCGAGAACGCCCGCCTGTACGACTCGGCGCAGGAACAGGCCTACGCCTCGGCAGCACTGTTGCAGGTCGCTCAAACGGTGGCGAATTCGAACAGCCTGGATGAGATCCTGGCTTCGATTGTGCGCATCACGCCCATCCTGGTGGGCGTCAAAGCCTGCGGCGTCTACCTGTGGGAGGCGCAGGCTTTCCGGTCGGTGCAAGCCTATGGCTTCCCGGAAGATGTTCGACCGGTGCTGGAAAAGGCGGCTTTCACTCCCGGCGACTTCCCCCTGTTGGATTCTGTCCGCGAGCGCGGCCAGACTGCCATCGGCCTGCTCGAACCTTCCATCCCGGAAGACTGGCTTGATACAGAACTGGCCCTCTCCGAGGAAGATGCATATTATTTTCTCCAGAGTGGCGAGCGGTTGTTGATCGGCTTTCCCTTGATGATCAAAGGCGAACTGTACGGTGTGATGCTGGTCGAGGAAACCTCCGAGGCTTTCCGCTTCAGGCAAAAACGCATCGAGATCATTACCAGCATCGCCCAGCAGGTAGCGCTCAGTATACAGAACGAACATCTCCAGCGCGAGATGGTGGCGCGTGAACGCCTGGAACACGAGATTCAATTAGCCCGCCAAATCCAGCAGACGTTCCTGCCCGAACGTTTGCCGGAATACCCGGACTGGGAACTGGCTGCCCTGTGGAAGACGGCTCGCCAGGTAGGCGGCGACTTTTACGACGTGATCGAATTGCCAGACAAGCAGCTTGGCCTGTTCATTGCGGATGTCTCGGATAAGGGCATGCCAGCCGCGCTGTTCATGGCTCTCACCCGGACCCTGGTCCGGGCGGCGGTTTCAGAAACCTCTTCACCAGCCGAGGCTTTGCAGCGGGTCAATAATCTCATCATCCCGAATAACCAGCAGGAGATGTTCGTCACCGCGGTCTATGCCGTCCTCTCCCTGGAGACTGGCGAACTCACCTACGCCAACGCCGGTCACAACCCACCGCTGTGGATGCGTAACCGGCGCGGCGAGATCGAGTCCCTCACGCGCACCGGCATGGCGCTCGGCGTGGTCGAGGGGACGCTGATCGAGGAGCGGAGGATCCATCTCGAGGCGGACGATAACCTGTTGCTTTACACGGACGGCCTAACGGAAGCTTTCTCGCCGCAGGAGGAGCTATTTGGCGTAGAGCGCCTGCGCCAAATCATTCAGGCGAACTTAACCCTCACCGCGCACGAACTTTTGGGCACAATTGAAGCCGCGGTAAATACCCACATGGGTTTGCTTCCCCCCGATGATGATTTGACCATGCTGGCTGTACGGCGAAAAGTCTGCTGAGCTTGCGGCTTTTCTTCCGGCGTGACCACTTCGACGATCACCGGGCCAGCATTGGTGGGCAGGTCTTGTGCGTACCGTCGCAGAAGTTGAGAAAATACCCGTTTTTGGGGTGTGGGGCGGCCGTACGCCCGCCCCACACCCCAAAAACGGCGTAACAGAACGCACGTGTGGGACATATTGGTAATTTGTCCCCACTGGGAGTCGTGAAATTCACTAAACAGTGCCTCATGGTATAATGTCGCCGGTAAAAACCCTTGCGAGGAGCATCACTTGGCTTTCAACCCTTTAAATTGGTTTCTTGGGCTTTTCTCACTAGACATCGGTATTGATCTGGGGACAGCAAACACCCTGGTACATGTGCGCGGGAAGGGGATTGTTATCAATGAACCATCGTGGGTGGCGATAGACAAACGATCCCGCCAGCCGTTGGCGATAGGCCTAGAAGCCAAGGAGATGATGGGCAGGACCTCCGGCACGATCATCGTCGTGCGTCCCTTGCGCGACGGCGTGATATCAGAGTTCGAGATCACCAAAGCCATGCTGGAGTATTTTATCGGTAAAGTCCACGAACAGACCGTGGTGCCGCTTCCTCGTCCGCGCGTGGTGATCGGAATTCCCTCCGGCGTGACCGAGGTGGAAAAACGCGCCGTTTACGATGCTGCGATGTCTTCCGGCGCGCGTGAAACTTTCCTGATCGAAGAGCCGGTTGCCGCTGCATTGGGCGCAGGCTTGCCGATTGGTGAAATACGCGGCAGCATGATCGTGGACATTGGAGGCGGCACGACCGAGGTGGCGGTCGTGGCGAAGAGCGGGGTGATCGTCTCCAGGTCGCTGCGCGTGGCGGGAGACGAGATGGATCAGGAGATCGTCCAGTTCGTGCGCAACAAGTACAACCTGCTCGTTGGCGAACGCATTGCCGAACAGGTCAAGTGGAATGTCGGTTCGGCTTTTCCGCTGCCGGTCGAAAAGACTGCGGAAGTGCGCGGCCGCAACCTGGTCACGGGCTTGCCCGAATCGATCGAGATTTCCTCGGTGGAAGTGCGTGAGGCGCTGTCGGCTTCCACGCAGGTTATCATAGATACGGTCAAAGATGCGCTCGACGAAGTCCCGCCCGAGGTCGTGGCGGACTTGATGGACAGTGGAATCTGCCTGGCCGGTGGCGGGGCTCTCCTGCAGGGACTGGCCGAACGTCTCAGCGATGAATTGAACCTACGCGTTTGGGTGGCCGAGGATCCCATGACCTGCGTCGTGCGGGGTGCGGGCATGGTGCTAGAAGATTTCCCTGCCCTGGGCCGTTACCTGGTTGGCTTGGAGCGCGGTAGCACGCGTCATTCGTAATCGCGTGGCCGCGCCAGCGGCGCGGTGTTCGAGAGTCAATTGGATATGAAAAAGAATTTTCCACGCTCCTTGCAAACGATTGTCATTGCCTTGCTGGCAATTGGGGTGGTGGTGCTTGCACTGGGCGGGTATTTGACCTCCTTATCGAATTTTGTCAATCAAACGATCGTGGGTGCGCAGACCTGGGTCTCCACCCGTTACCTGGCTGTGGTTGATTTCCTCACCGTTCCAAGAGATGTGGCCTCCATGCGGCAAAGGAATGCCGAGCTGGAAGCGGAAGTCGCCCGCCTGCAGACCCAGATGATCGAGCTTCAGCAGAAGGTCACAGAGACACAGATCCTTTCCGCGTTGGTGGACTTTGCGCGCGCCAGCCCGGAGAACACTTACAAAGCCGCAACCGTCATCGGGCGCGACCCCAGCCCGTTCCTCCGTTATGTCATCATCAATATCGGCTCGAACGATGGCATCCGCCGAGGCATGCCTGTCGTGACCGAACAGGGCCTGGTCGGGCGCGTGGACGCGGTCACCGCCGACGCGGCGCGCGTCCAATTGATCGCCGATCCGTCCTCGGCTGTGAATGTCAGTTTACAGAATTCTAAAACCGAAGCCATGCTGGTTGGTTCGATCACCGGCGACCTCTCGCTCGATATGATCTCCCAGGATGTGACGGTTCAACCTGGGGATGTTGTCCTGACCTCCGGCCTGGGCGGCGGTTATCCCCCCAACATCCTGGTGGGGCAGGTGATCAGCGTCCGCAAACTGGATTATGAGTTGTTTCAGCAGGCCACTGTCCAGCCAATCGTCAACTACGACCAGCTTCAATTCGTCCTGGTCATCACCAACTTCAAACCGGTGGAGCTCGCGCCTCTTATCCCGACAGCTTCTCCATAGAAACATGGATCAGGTTCGTAGTGGCGACTTTAGTCGCTCAAAACGGTTGAAGCCGTCACTACAATGGCTCTAGAAATTTATGGCAACTTTGGTGGCATTTCCTATTCTCGTGCTGGCGCTGATGCTCCAGACAGCCGTGATCAGCCGGATCAATCTCTTGTATGGCAGCGCAGATCTCATCCTGGTCATTCTGGCTGCCTGGGCTTTACAGGAGCGCGTCACCTCATCCTGGCATTGGGCCTTGGTGGGCGGTGTCTTGGTCGCGTTCGTCTCAGGGCTGCCCTGGTTTGTGCCGCTGGCAGGCTATCTCATGGTCGTCGGCGTAGCGCGCCTCTTGCAGCGCCGCGTATGGCAGGCGCCGCTCCTGGCGATGTTCACGGTCTGTTTTACAGGTACATTGATGCTGCATATACTCTCGATCTTCTCCCTCCGGATTTTGGGCGATCCGTTGCCAGTGGGGGATTCTTTCAACCTGATCACCCTGCCGAGTGTTCTGCTCAACCTGCTGCTGGCGATTCCGATTTATGCAGTGATAAAAGACCTGGCCGGCTGGCTCTACCCGGCGGCGGTGGAAGCATGACCACGGCTGCGTCCCCTTCCCGTTTCCAGAACTGGCGCTACGGGACGATCTATGTAGTGATAGGCCTAGTTTTTGCCATTTTCCTCAGCCGCCTCTTTAATCTGCAGATTCTGCAAGGCGCGGACTGGACGGCCCAGGCGGAAAAGAACCACACGCGCCAGATCAGCGCTGCGCCGGCGCGCGGCATTATCTATGACCGCAACGGTTACGTGCTGGCGCGCAACATCGCTGCGTACAACATCGTCGTCACCCCGGCTTACCTGCCGGATGACGAGTCCGATATCCAGCGCATCTATCGCGAACTTTCGGCCCTAACCGGCGTCCCGACCAGCCAGGGGACCGTGGAGGATGCCAAATTGCTCGAGGCGTGCACGCCTGGGCCGGGGATCGCGCAATGGGTGGCGCTGGGCGCATCCAACGCGCCGTACGATCCGGTCAAGGTTGACTGCAACGTCGGCGAGACGACGGCCATGGTCGTCCGCGAACGCGCCGTGGATTGGCCGGGCGTGAGCGTCGAGATCGAACCGCTGCGCGACTATCCAACCGGCTCGCTGACGGCTAACATAGTCGGCTTCTTGGGACCGATCCCAGCCTACAAGGAACAGGTTTATCGTGACAACAACTTTCGCCCAGGCCGCGACAAGGTTGGCTATTCGGGCGTCGAAGCTTCGCTGGATGAAATCCTGATCGGAACACCTGGCAAGCGCGTCGTCGAGGTGGACGTGGCCGGCCAGGAGCTTGGCA
>JALHUM010000185.1 GCA_022865905.1 Anaerolineales bacterium
AACCGCGTAACACTATACAATAATTCGAGGGCGAAAGTCAAGTGGTTTGCAAAATTCTAATCAAATGCTAATCTTCCCAAAGAGTTCCCACAAGGTCATCCTTTTTTGGTGCTTCGAAAGATTGTAGAGAAAGGCGATCAAAGTGACCTTTAGAACCAGGACCGGATCAAAGGGTGGACGACCATACATGCCGCCACCTTTGTCGAGCTTGATCAAGTGCCGGGTAAAACGTTCCCAGGGAATATGTTGTTTGAGTTTACGTAAAAAATGATCCTCGGGCACAATTTGATCGTATAAATAATCGCCAAAGAATGAACTTCTTCCCGTCTCTACAAAACGCTCTTTTTCCATGTCAGACTCCTGGATGAGATTGGCCTGTTATGCTCGTTGTCTTCACGACCATTATATTAAAGTCTGACGTATTGGTCAATTAAGAACTTGTTTTTCAACACTCTCTTCGAATTGTTTGACTTTTCAAAATGTGTTTAGTAAAATTGAGCGAGGCAGCCCAGACGCCTTGGAGTATGGGTCGTTTTCTTGGAATAATGCTTGCTACAGGAGGATACATGGACATACTTTGGCTAGGCAGCCGTCATGGGCTGAACACATTCGAACAGATCGCCATCCTGGGGGTGGTGCTGACTGCGTTCATCAGCCTGCTCTATGCCTGGCTGCTACGCGGTAATGTGCTCAAGAAAGACAAGGGCACTCAAAAAATGCAGGAAGTCTGGAACGCGATCCGCATTGGCGCGGATAGCTATCTGAACCGCCAGTTGCGCACGATCCTGCCGATCATCGGGGCTCTCACCGTGGTGTTGTTCTTGAGCGTCTATGTCGTTCACCCCTCCCAGGCAGCAACTGCTGAATTCGGCAAGAACGCGCAAATCGTGGTGGCCATCGGCCGGACAATCGCGTTCATCATGGGCGCTTCGTTTTCCCTGATTGTCGGCCAGTTGGGCATGCGCATGGCGATCCAGGCGAATGTACGCGCCGCCTCGGCTGCCAAGCGCGGCTTCAATGAATCGCTTTCGATTGCCTATTACGCCGGTACGGTCACCGGAATGTTGACCGACGGATTGGGCCTCTTCGGAGGCACGATCATTTTCATCATATTTGGCAAGGCTGCTCCCGATGCCCTGCTCGGCTTCGGCTTCGGCGGCACGCTGCTGGCATTGTTCATGCGCGTGGGCGGGGGCATTTTCACCAAGGCCGCGGACGTCGGCGCGGACCTGGTCGGCAAGATCGAGAAAGACATCCCCGAAGACGACCCGCGCAATGCGGCTGTCATCGCCGACCTGGTGGGTGACAACGTGGGAGACTGCGCCGGCATGGCGGCGGACATCTTCGAGAGCTATGAGGTGACCATCGTCTCGGGCCTGATCCTGGGCCTGGCGTTGATGGCTGTTGACCCGACCCACAGCCTGAAATGGATCGTCTACCCGCTCATCATCCGCGCCATCGGCGTCATCAGTTCCATCCTGGGCACCTTCACCGTCCCGATCTGGGAAAAGATGCCGCACAAGGGTGTGTTCGGCTTCCTTCATGCAAATGACGCCGAAGAAGCCATGTTCCGTTCTTATGAAGTGTCCAGCGTCAACACGGTCTTGTGGTCGTTCCTGCTGGCTTTCTTGTATTGCCACGACTGGCGTATGGCGATGCTGACTTCCATCGGTGTTGGGCTGGCGGTGGTATTCAATCCATTGACCTCGTACTTCACCTCGACGAAAAAGCCACCCGTCAAGGAAATTGTGGAGGCGACGAAGACCGGCCCGGCCACGACGATCCTGGCGGGTCTTTCAGTTGGCATGGAGTCGAGCGTGTGGGCGTTGGTCGTGATCGCCATCGGTTTCATCTTTGCTCTGATGCTGTACGGCGGCGAGGGACATGCCACTTATGTGCTCTACGCGGTCGCCATGATCGGCATCGGCATGTTGAGCCACACCGGCAACAACGTGGCCATGGACTCCTACGGTCCCATATCGGATAATGCCAATGGCATCGGCGAGATGGCCTGGCATGATTTGAAGGACGAGGAAACCAAGAAAGCCCGCCAGATCATGGCTGACCTGGATGCGGTGGGCAACACCACCAAGGCCATCACCAAAGGCGTAGCAATTGCCTCGGCGGTCATTGCCGCGGTCAGCCTGTTCGCCTCGTACATCACCGACGTGGGACGCGTCCAACTGCAATTGGGAATGCCAGTATTGGAATCCATCCGCGTCTCGGAGACGAAGGTGTTCGTCGGTCTGCTGCTGGGCGGGGCGCTGCCGTGGTTGTTCTCCTCGCTGTGCATCCGCGCCGTCAGCCGTGCAGCCAGCCAGATCGTCGAGGAAGTGCGCCGGCAGTTCAAGACCCCCGGCATCATGGAAGGCACAGTCCAGCCTGATTATGCCCGGGTAGTTGACATTTCCACCGCTTCAGCGCAGAAAGAGCTTGCCCCGCTGGCAGCCATCTCGGTGCTTATGCCGCTTGCCATCGGTTTGATCCTGCAAGTCGAAGCCCTGGGTGGCTTCCTGGCGGGCATCATCCTGAGCGGACAATTGCTCGCCGTGTATATGGCTAACGCAGGCGGCGCATGGGACAACGCCAAGAAAACCATCGAGGACGAGCCGCGTGACCTGGAAAAGAATACCGGCAAAGGTTCGGAACGGCATAAGGCGGGCGTGGTCGGTGATACGGTCGGCGACCCGTTGAAGGATACCGCCGGGCCAGCGCTGAACCCGATGATCAAGGTGGTCAACCTGGTCAGCTTGCTGGCCGCGCCGGTCATCGTCAAGTACAGCGCGACAGAAGGTGGCGTAAGTGTGGGGGCTTTCATCGTAGCTGTCATTTTGCTGATCGGCGTCGGTTGGGCGATCCGGCGTTCGAAAGCGCCCGTCAAGCCATTGGATGCCGCATAAATAGATGTAACACGAAATGAGAAGTGCCACGTACCTGCAAGGTGCGTGGCACTTTTATTAGGGCCTCTACGTGCCGCCAGTGCGCTCAGGGCGATCTAACCACCTCATGCACCTGTACCGGCTCGGTTCGACCGCGGATTTCCACCGGCCCGATGCTCCTCATCTCGAAGTTCCCCTGGATGGCCTGATAGGTGAGCGGACCGACGAACAAGCGATTGGGCCGCGCCAGCGCTTCCATCCGGGAGGCGACGTTCACCGTATCGCCCAGCACCGAAAGCTCGACCCGTTCTTGCGTGACCACGTAGCCGGCCATGACCGGCCCGGTGTTCACCGCCACGCCGACTATGATGGGGTTGCTTTCGTCGGCATAATTATTCTCGAGCCGTTCCAGCATCTGCAAGCCTGCCTCTACGGCCTGCCTCTCCACATCCTTTTGAGCGCTAGATAGGCCAAAGACGGCCATCACCCCGTCGCCCAGGTACTTGTCAATCAGGCCGCCGTGACTGAATACGATGTCGGTCATATCCTGGTAGTAGCGGTTCAAGATGGCCCCGAACCGCCGCGGCCCCAGCTTTTCCGCCAGGTGCGTGGAATCGGCGATATCGGCAAACAGGACGGTGGCCGTCTGCTCGCTCAGTTCGGGCAGGTTGCCGGTCTTGAGGTAGCCATCCAGCATGGCGTGGGCGTCGGCGGGCGGCAGGAAGCGTTTGAGAAGTTGGTGGATTTTTTCCTGGTCTTGCAACTTTTCCGCCATGTGCACCCGCTCAATGGTCAGGGCGGCCAGGTGCGCCACGGCAACCGCGACGTGCAGATCGTTCTTGTCCAGTAGGCGTCCTTTGGAAGAAGTGTTGTATAGGTAGATGAGAGCCATCACCTGCTCGTTCAAGATTGCAGGCACGCACAGCAGCGAGCGGATCTGCAGCCGGCCAGCGCTTTCGCTGATATCCTGGGTTATACTCAGGGTCAATTTTGGGATGAAGACCGCCTCACGCTGGTGGATTGCACGTTCGGCATAAGTGGTTGGGAAACCGCGACCGGTAAGCTCTTTAAACTGAGGCGGAAGAAAGATCTCGCACTTTTCGACGCCCAACGAACGCTGCATGAGCGCGGCGATCTCTCTCAGCGCCCCTTCGATGTCAAAAACCTTGTTCAGCCGGTCAATGATCTCGTAGAGCAGGATGGCGTGCCGGTCGAGCGACTCGAGAACCATGGCCTGGGAAATGGATAAGCTCTCAGTGATCGTGCTGACCTGTGTCTTCTCCGCTGGGTGGGCGACGCGCAACTCGTGGAAACCGATGCGAATGGCGTCGTCCGGCCT
>JALHUM010000186.1 GCA_022865905.1 Anaerolineales bacterium
CCGCAATACTGTCGAAGGTGACATAGTAATCAACTGCATCGGTGTCACGGATCAGGCGGTCGTAGGAGATCACCTTGACGCCGGCGGCCCTGGCTTCCGCAGCAGCGGCAGCAGCGGCGGTACCGTCCTGCGGGCAGATGACGATCACTTTTACGCCCTGGGCGATCAGAGATTCAACGTTAGCCTTTTCCTTGGCGGAATCGCCCTGGCTGAAGAGGATCTGAACGGTGTACCCGGCAGCCTTAAAGGCATCGTTAAAGCGGGTCTCGTCCTGGATCCATCTCGGCTCATCCTTGGTCGGGAGAACAACACCAACCGAGAACCCCTCCGTGGTTGCAGGCGTGGGTGTAGTTTCGGTTGTAGGCCCGCAGGCGGTGAGCATGAAGCTGGCGATCAGCACGAGGCTGATCAGGAACATAAGTTTCTTCATTTTTCTCTTTCTCCTTGATAGTGGTTGAAACAATGGGAAGCACTTGCGCTCTGCGCAATGCCTCAAAGTTTTGGGAAAATGAGTTGTTTACTGTGTGACCAGACTCTTCGAATGAGTCGCTTTGGTAGACCTCACCTCCTTTCGGTCGGTAACTTGGTGCAATGCGATTGTCAATGCTTGAATGACTGCACCCATACCCGACGAGCGCCTTCCTAGCATCGCAGTGGTAATTCGCACCACGCGGGTGGAGGCTGGCAGGCTGCGCGTTTGCACAGCCTGGCGCATCGGTTCCAACAGCAGGTCGCCGGTGCGGGCCACGCCGCCGCCAACGACAATCATACCTGGATTGAATAAATTAATCAAACCCGCGATGGCGATCCCAATGTGGGTGCCGGCCTTCGCCAGGATTTGCTGCGCCAACAGGTCTCCCCGGCGAGCAGCGGCAGCCACCTCGCGTACGCTGATGCTCTCGACCGGTTGGATGGCGGCCATTTGCGTGCGCTTTCCCTTGCGGATGGCCTCCTGCGCCTGGAATGCAATGGCGCGGCCACCGGCGATTGCCTCCAGACACCCATGGTTGCCGCATGTGCAGACGGGGCCGTCTTCATCAATGGTCAGGTGGCCGATTTCGCCTGCCGAACCGGTCACGCCGCGGTAGATCTGTCCGTTGAGAAGCAGGCCAGCGCCGATACCCGTCCCGACCTTGATGTAAGCCAGGTTGCCCTCGCCTCGACCGGCCCCAGCGGCCCACTCGCCCAGCGCGCCCAATTCTGCATCGTTATTGAGCGAGACGGGGCATCCCCAGCGTTTCTCCAGATCATCTCGGATCGGATACTGATCCCAGCCGGGCATGAGTGGAGGTGAAAGGACCATACCGGCTTCCGTAACGATCGGGCCGGGTACGCCTACGCCGATTGCTAAAATGTTTTGCAGGTCCAAGTTGACTTTCGTCAGCCTTTCATGGAGCAGCCGGTCAGCTTCTGCGAGACAAGTTTCGGGTCCGCGCGTGATGTCGAGCTCGATCTCGGTTTCGTCCAAGATGCGTGCAGAGAGGTCGGCGAGGAAGATGCTCAAGTGGGTTGCGCCGAAATCCAGACCAGCCACGTGGCCGAAGATCGGATTGATCTCGAGCACAATTGGCGGGCGTCCATAGCGGGCACTGATGCTATCGGCTTCGCGAATGATTTGGATGGCTAGTAAGTCATTGACAATTGTGGTGACAGCCGCCCGGCTCAAAGCCATTCGACGGGCGATCTCGTCTCTGGATATGCCCCCTGGTGTAAAGCGAATTAAATCCATGATAGCATGTTTGTTAACGTTCTTTACATTCTGAATCGAAGTTAACGGGTAATAGAGGCTCACAACCAGCTATCCAGCGATAATTCACTTGTTTTAGTGATTTTATGATAGCATGAATTTTAACTTTGTCAAGTGTTTTAACTAACTGCTTCCTTAAAAAATCGAATTCGATGGATCACAAATTGAGGAGGGGCGCACCTTCTAATGGTGCGCCCCTCCTGTGGAAAAATCTCGAATCTGTGATTTATTGGATCTAGCGTATCTTCTCAATAATTGGGGGAAAATGGGGGCGAACCCCCATGCCCCACTTTTTTAAGAAGATACAAATTAACGCTTCAGAGCGTCCCAACCGGCGTAGTGGGCCGTATCGGCCAGCTCGGCTTCGATGCGCAGCAACTGATTGTACTTGGCGACGCGGTCCGAGCGGGCCGGAGCGCCGGTCTTGATCTGGCCCATGTTGAGGGCCACGGCCAGGTCGGCGATGGTGCTGTCCTCGGTTTCGCCCGAACGGTGGGATGTGATCGCCCGCCAGCCGGACCGCTGACAGATCTCGACCGCTTCGATGGTTTCCGTCAAAGTGCCGATCTGGTTGAGTTTCACCAGCAGGGCGTTGCAGGTTTTTTCGCGAATGCCGCGCCGGACACGGGTCGGGTTGGTGACGAGAAGGTCGTCACCAACGATCTGGATTTTTTCGCCCAGTTCCTTGGTCAGCAAAACCCAGGATTCCCAATCGTCTTGCGCCAGGCCGTCTTCGATGGAGACGATGGGGTAGTCCTTTACCCATTTGGCCCAGAATTCGACCATCTGCGGACCGGTCAGTTTCTTGCCTTCTTTGCGCAGATTGTATGTTTTCGTCTCTTCATCGTACAGCTCGGAGGCGGCGGGGTCGAGGGCGATGGCAACCTGTTCGCCGTGCCCGGCCTTGAAACCGGCCTTGGCGATGGCTTCCAGGATGACCTCCACGGCTTCGTTGTTGGCCTTGAGCGCCGGGGCATAGCCGCCTTCGTCGCCGACCAGGGTGACGTAGCCTTTGTCCTTGAGCACGGACTTGAGGGCGTGGTAGATTTCCGCGCCCCAGCGCAGGCCTTCGGCAAAGGTCGGCGCGCCGAGCGGCATGACCATAAACTCTTGCGCGTCGGTGGATTGCCAGGCGGTGTGTGCGCCGCCGTTGAGGATGTTCATCATCGGGACGGGCAGCACGTGGGCATAAACGCCGCCGATGTAGCGGTAGAGCGGCAGGCCGAGCGAATTGGCTGCGGCCTTGGCCAACGCCAGCGAGACGCCCAGGATGGCGTTGGCCCCGAACTTGGACTTGTTCGGTGTGCCGTCCAGGGCGAGCATTTCGGCGTCAATGGCCTTCTGATCGGCCGCATCCCAGCCGAAGAGTTCCTCGGCAAGCACCTCGTTGACGGCGGCGACGGCCTTCAGCACACCCTTGCCGTTGTAGCGTTTCTTGTCGCCGTCGCGCAGCTCGAGCGCCTCGTGCGTTCCCGTCGAAGCGCCGGAGGGGACCGCGGCGCGGCCCCACGAGCCGTCGGCCAGGATGACCTCGACTTCCACGGTGGGGTTGCCGCGCGAGTCGAGGATTTCCTGGCCGGTAATGAGTTCGATTGTGGTATCCATAAATTGCTCCAATCTGTGAATTCGGACGAGAGTCCGTTGATTTCCAAGTCAATAAGTATAACGCAGTTTAGCGTACACGAGGATGGTTCTAGGTCAGCATTAAGTGAGTAATCCGGGTAAATCAAGGGATAATTCCCTGCCGGAGGATAGAATAGCAAGCACAGTCATGCAGAAACGACCCCGCAGCGAGCCTCGGGTTAGCGATATTACGCTCAACGAATTCCGTGCGATGATGAACGCGCTGATTGACGAGCGACTGTCGGAGTGGGTGGATACGGATGCGGGGCTGGAACTGCGCCTCGAAGTCGTTGAGCGCGTTACGCGTCAGTGCAGCGAGTACGCGGCTGGGAAGCGTGGCAAATCACTGGGAGAGATCGCAAACAAGTATGGGGTGAAACTATAACTTAAAAGAATAACCTCACGCAGGTTCCAAAACCTGCAGGAGGTAATGCTTTAGATCACATTGATCGTCGGTGCGTCCTTCTGCCCCAGCGCTGTGACGCTGATGCGTGCGGCCACCTGCTCAGCGATGGCTTTCAGGGCTTTGGCGGCCTCCGAATCCGGTTTAGAAATGATCACTGGCTCGCCGGTATCCCCGCCCAGACGGACAGGCGTCTCCATTGGCACCGCGCCCAGGAAGGGGACCTTGGCGATGCGCGCCAGGTCCTCGCCGCCGCCGGAGCCGAAGAATTCGCCGCGCATGTTCTCGATCACGCCTAGGATCGGCACTTCCAGGGCGCGGAACATTTCCAGGCTGCGGCTGGCGTCTTCGAGCGAGACAGCCTGCGGCAAGGTCACGATCAGCGCGCCTCTGAGGGGCAGGATTTGCGCCAGGGATAGAGGCGCGTCGCCGGTGCCCGGCGGCAGGTCAACGATCAGGTAGTCGAGTTCGCCCCAGTCCACGTCGGATAGGAACTGGCGGATGGCGGAGTTGAGCATCGGTCCGCGCCAGATGAGCGGCTGGCCGGGTTTGACCAAGAAGCCCATGGACATCAGCTTGACCCCGTAAGCCTCGGCCGGGATGAGTTTCTCGCCGTTCGTGCCGGGGATTTGCTTCACGCCCATCATGGTTGGGATGTTGGGGCCGTAGATGTCCGCGTCCATCAGACCGACGCGGGCACCGCTCTGCATCAGGGCGACCGCCAGGTTGACGGCCACCGTGCTCTTGCCCACGCCTCCCTTGCCGGAAGCGATCGCGATGGCATTGCGGATAGGCAGGTTGAGCATGCCGCGCATCCGGCCATCATTCGGGACGCTGGCATCCATTTTGACGTTGACAGCCTCGACGCCAGGGATGGCCAGGACCGCAGCTTTCGCTTCCTGCTCGATCCGGTTGCGCAATGGGCAGGCTGGCGTGGTCAACACGATGGTGAAATTGACGGTGCTGCCTTTGATCTCCAGGTCACGGATCATGTTGAGCGTAACCAGGTCACGGTGCAGTTCGGGTTCTTGTACCTTGCCAAGGGCGGCAAGGATGGTTTCGTTCGATATTTTTTTAGGCATAATATTCTCTCTATTCGGTATGGAGACTTCACAGGAATCCACCGTCTACTTTTCCGGCTAAAATCGCTATACAAAACGCCAAGAATGTCCCCCAAAGACCGTTATTGGAAACCTGTGAGGTCTGTTTTTCAAAAAGGCGAAACTCCAGTTACCTCTTTCTACTCAAATAAGTCTCGACATCTGATTTGGCGGCTCGATACAGCCCTACCAGGTCTTCATCTGAGCCGCGATAGCGCTTCAGGGTTTGCCTGGCGCAAGCCGTACAGCCATGCATCGCACGGTAAGAATCGGCGTTGCACGAGACGCAGCCGTCCAGGCGCGCCATCATCAGGATTAAAGCTAGATACTCGACAGATTCCGCCTCTGCGTCGCCAACATGCGCCACCAATCTTTGCCAGGTTTCACCACGCTGGTCGCGCAGGGTCGGAATGACGCGTCCCGGAAAGAGCAGGTCGGTGTCGGGGTTGTACATTATTCCGCTCTTCTGGCGCGAGCAGCTTCTTTTGCCGCGCGGGCTGCGTGTTCCTTTGCCGCGTTGACCGGGCGGATGCTCTCGTAATACGCGACCGGCTTGGCGAGCATTTCTTTATCGAAAACCATCCGTTCGTAGGAGGCCAACTCGTAGTTGTGATCCATTTTGATGGCGTCGAATGGGCAGTATTCGGCGCATAAACCGCAGTTCATGCAGATGTCCGCGTCAATGTAAAATTCAGCCGGATCGGGGATTGGACGGCCAGTTGTCGGGTCCGATCTGCGCACGATCCAGATGCACTGCGGCGGGCAGACTTTGGCGCAAATGCCGCACGAAGTGCAGTGGTAGAATTTTTCACCGTTCGAATTCATCTCATATACCAGGAAGGGGACGAAGCGGAACTCTTCGGGAACCGGTATCTTTTCTTCCGGATATTGGACGGTGAAAATGCCGCGTCCCTTTTTACTAGCACGGTGGGCAATCCCTTCTGGTGAGCCGTAGCGTTTGCGTCCCAGCCAGCGGATGTCATCCAGGTAGGTTTCGATGAAATGCCTGGCGCTTACGCTTAAACCTTTCAAGATGCCTTTACCGTACATTCGCAATCTCCTCTCGGGGGTTACGTTTTTACGTTTCACGTGCTTGTAAAACGTAACCCGTAAAACGTAAACCTATCGGTCTGTCTCGCCAAGCACGATGTCAATGGAGCCTAAGACGGCAACCACGTCCGCGACTTTCTGGCCGATGCACATCGGGCCAAAGGCGGTCAGGTTAATGAAGGATGGAGCCCGCACGTGATAACGCCAGGGATTCGGTTTGCCGGTGGAGATGACGTAGAAACCGAGCTCACCTTTCGGACCCTCGACTCGTCCGTATGACTCGCCAGCCGGGACGCGCACCTGGTACTGGGGTTTGCCGCTCTGGATCGGTCCCTCGGGCAGCCCCTTGACAGCCTGCTGGACGATGCGGATACTCTGGCGGATCTCGTCCAGGCGGATCATGAAGCGGTCGTAGATGTCGCCGTGATTGCGCACGGCTACCTCGAACTCGAAACGGTCGTAGATGCTGTAGGGTTCGGCGCGGCGGACGTCGTACGGGATGCCTGAGGCGCGCAGCAACGGGCCAGCCGCCGAGTAGCGGATGGCGTCCTCGGAGGTTAGCACGCCTTGACCGATCCCGCGCGCGCGGACGATCTCGTTTTCGGTCAGGAAATAGTCAATCTCGTCAATCCGTCGAGGCAGGCGCTCGAAGAACAGATCTTTGATCTTTTCGAGCGCGCCCTCCGGCAGGTCGCGCGCCACGCCTCCAAAGCGGAAGTAGTTGCACATCATGCGTGAGCCAGCCACCGCCTCGAAGATGTCCAGGATGAGTTCGCGCTCTTCGAGCGCATACAACATGGGGGTGAAGTACGCGCCCAGGTCATTGAGCAGCGCGCCGATTGCCATCAGGTGGTTGGCGATACGCGTCATCTCCGCCATCATCACGCGCAGGTAGTCGGCGCGTTCCGGCACGGCGATCTGCATCAGCTTTTCGACGGCCAATGCGTAGCCGAAGTTGTTGCTCATCGAGGAGAGGTAGTCCAGCCGGTCGGTGTAGGGCATGTTCATCAAGAAGGTGTTGCGTTCCCCGATCTTCTCGTGGTTGCGGTGCAGGTAGCCCATCACCGGCTTGAGGCTGACAACGGTCTCGCCATCCAGCATGACCGCCACGCGGAACACGCCATGCGTGGACGGGTGCTGAGGTCCCATGTTGACGATGATACGGTAGGATGGCAAGCCAGTTTCGTCCTGCTGGGATTCCCGCAAGGCCTCGTAAAGCGCCTTCTCAGGCTCGTACTTGCCCTTATCCGGGTCGAAGCTGTCCGGATAGGCGATGTTATCGCCAAATGGGTTCTTGTCTTCGGCCTGGACGATCTTGCCTTCCGGCCAACGGCTCTTGAGGGGTTTGCCCTCTTCTTCGAAGTACGCTTCTTTCCAATCCTTGCGCAGCGGGTGGCCGGCAAAACCCTCCCACATCAAGATGCGGCGTAGGTCGGGATGACCGGTGAACTTGATGCCGAGCAGATCCCAGGCCTCGCGTTCTTGGAGTTCTGCGCCGGGATAGATCGAGACGAGCGACGGCACCTCGACCGGGTCCTGGCGAGGCGCCTGGACTTTGAACACCAGTCCTGGGCCGCCGGTTGTCTTATAGACATGATAGACAACCTCCAGCTTGCCTTCGGGGAGATAGTCCACGCCGGTAACGGAGGAGAGATAATCGTAGCCAAGCTCGTCGCGCAAGGCGGCTGCAAATTCGAGCAGGTTGTCTTTCTCTACGATCCAGCCGGAATAGCCAGGGCGGGAGTCGGCGCTGAGGATACCGGGAAAAAGGGCCGGAAGGTCGAGGGC
>JALHUM010000187.1 GCA_022865905.1 Anaerolineales bacterium
AAGCCGCCCGCACACCCCCCCATCTTCCCAACTTAATGCCGGTATCTCACATTAGTACAAAAAAGGATCAGGGGAAATCCCCCGATCCTTTTTTATTCAGGTTACTTGGTAGATCACGGAGCAGCCAGCACGGCGTCCACGGAAAGCGTGCCAGCGATCAGATCCTTCTTGGCCTGTTCGATCTCGGCCTTCAGGGCAGCGGGCACCTGGCTGTCAAGATCGTGGTAAGGAGCGAGGTCCACACCGCCATCCGCGATGGTGTAGGTAACAACGCCGCCCGTGAACTTGCCATCAATCACGTCCTTGATGGTGTTGTACACTGCCACGTTGATCTTCTTCAGGACGCTGGACAGGACGACCTCTTTGTACTCAGGAGCGGAGATGTACCAATCCTGGTCCACGCCGATGATCAGGCATGCACCGGTCTCTTTGCAGACCGCAGCCGAGCCGAGGCCAACCGGGCCGGCTACCGGCAGGATAACGTCACCGCCTTCCTGCATGATCGACTCGGCGAAGCGGCGGCCATCGTCGGTGGACTCGAAGTTGTTGGTGAACAGACCCTGGGCAGTGGCATTATCCCATCCGATCACCTGGACACTGGTGCCATGCTTCTGGTTGTAATACTTGACGCCAGCCTCATAGCCCTTCATGAAGATGGTCACAGTCGGGATGGGGATGCCTCCATAGGTGCCGACTTTGCCGGTCTTGGTCATGCCAGCCGCCAGATAACCGGCCAGGAAGGCCGCCTGGTCGGTTTGGAACGTCAGGCCGCGCACGTTGGGCAGGTCTGCATCGGAACCGCAATCCTTGCCAACCACCGCGCCAGGCCAGCAGTCAGGATAGGCATAGTCCACGATGGCGAATTTCTGATTGGGATTGGCTTTGGCAGCGGAGGCCGTATCTACACCCAGCATGAAGCCAACGGTGACAATCAGATCCATGTCTTCATCCAGGAATTGCTGGATGTTCTTGGCGTAATCGGACTGCTGTTGGGATTCCAGATACTTGCCCTCGATGCCAAAATCGGTAATGGCCTGCTGGATGCCAGCCCAACCGCTGGCGTTGAAGGACTTATCGTCAATACCGCCCATGTCGGTCACTTCGCCGGCTAAGAACCCGGCTCCGGGCTTCGGAGCACAGGCGGACAAAACCATTGTAGCCACTAAGAGAATGGCTATTACAGCATATAGCTTTTTCATAATTCTTCTCCTCATTAGGTTATATTACGCGGAATTGATTGATAGAGACAGAAGACGTGAAGAAGGGTTAACTTATGTCAGACATCCACCTCCTCATGAGTAGAACGTATATTCGCCAACCCCTTGTATCCATCCAGAATAAGTATACAGCGACTTCTACCTTTGTGCAAGTCTTCGCAACCACGTTCTGGGAGTTCAGGGTTTTGTTGGAGGCACTTCGGTCTTGATCGTATTCTCTTGCAAACCCTGGTTAATGTCTTCCATCCTGGTTTTGACCTCGGCGGGCACCTGCGAATCGAGATCATGGAAAGGAGCATAGCTGCACTCGCCAGTATAGTTGCCGCCCGGAAACTCGCTGGTGCCAGCCTGGGCATCCCTAGCCAGCACGATCAACGCGTAAGTTCCAGGTTTGACCAATTTCACGGCGCTGGAGAGCAGGAGAGGGGCCGCCTCGGATTGCAAAAAATACTGATCCATTTCCGCGCCGATGACGTAGATTCCGCGCTGGGCGGCCGCGACGACCGCGCCGTCACCCGTCGTGCCGCTGCCGCCGAAGAGCACATCAAACCCCTCGTCAACCATGATGTAAGCAGTCGTCGCGCCCCAATCAGGGTCGAAGGACGCTTCGTCGAAGTCGGCATCGTTATGGTAGGCAACGATCACCTCGATCTCAGGGTTGATATATCGCGCCCCAGCGCGAAAGCCCTCCCCGTAACGCCAGGTCGGCGGATAGGCATCCGCGCCCAGCACTGCGCCCACCTTGCCCGTTACGGTCATTTGTGCGGCCAGGGCGCCCGCCAGGAAGCCGGCCTGATCCTCCGGGAAAACCAAACCAGTCAGGTTTGGCTTCTCGGCGCCGGCTTCCTGGAACTGGTCTACGCCGATAAAGTAGACCTGAGGGTATTCTTCCGCAGCAACAGTCGTTGCTTGGCCCAGGGCAACGCCAACCGTCACGATCACGTCGTAACCGGCATCGGCAAAGACGGCTATGTTCTCGGCGTAATCCCTGGCGTCCACGCTTTCGATGTAATGGGCCGATTGGACGAGGCCCTCTACCTGCGCCTGTTGGACGCCTTCCCATGAAGACTGGTTATAGGAACGGTCGTCCACCTTGCCGACATCGGTCACCAGGCCGACGCACACGATCTCAAGCCTGGTACAGTCAGGTGTCGAGGAGGAACAGGCCGGGAGGAATGTTGCAACAATCAACACAACCACGATCGTGAACCACGGCTTTTTCATTTGACCTCCGGGCTGCCACCGTTAAGCAGCCTTTGCCTCGCCGCGCTTCACGCCGGTCATGCTCCACAGGGCCAGAGCCATGAAAACCGTGCCGAACAGCCACAGCCAGCGGTACTGGTTGCCGAGCGCATCTACAAGGACGCCGCCCAGGGTCGGGCCGAGGATGGCCGCCAGTTGGGAGGAGAAGTAATACAGGCCAGTGTAGGCCCCGATGCGCCGCTCATCGCCGTGATCATAGACCAGCGGCAGGCTGTTGACGTTCACCAGCGCCCAGGCTGCCCCGGCCAGCACCAGCACGAGGATGAGCGTCACTGCGCCCTGGATGATGAAATAGCCGAGCAGCGTCAGCAGGACCAATCCAATCAGGCCGATGCGGATGACCGGCGCGCGGCCATAGCGGGTGCCGAAGAAACCGGCCGGCACTGCGAACAGGATGAACGAGATGGTCATCGTACCGATGTAAATAGATGCCGTTCCCGCTTTCATGCCCAGCGTGAAGACGGCAAAGGATGAGAGGCCGGTCTCCAAAGCGTTGAAGGCCATGAACCAGAACAGGATGCTCAACAGGACGAACAGGCCGCTCTTGTTGGGATTGGCAAAGAGTATTTTGATATTATCCAGCACGCCGCCGCGATTGTTTTCTTTCTCCTCGGCGGCAATCTGGCGCGGCTCGCGCACGAAGATCAGCACAGTTACCAGGGCGACGATCGTGGCGGCAGCCCCGGCGAAGAAGGGCGCGTTGCGCCCGAGGGCGTTGAAGAGCATCCCGCCGCCAAAATAGGCCAGCAGGCCGCCCACACCGCCCATCAGATTGATGACGCCGTTGGCTTTGCTGCGATTCTCAGCGTCGAAAAGGTCGCCCAGCCAGGCAACGGTCGGCGAGCGGAACAGCGCCATGCCGAAGTTGGTGACGAGAATGAAGGCCATGATCGCCAGCAGAGTCTGGGCGACGGGGATGAATACGAAGGCCAGCAGGGCAATCGGCGCGCCCAGCAGGATCCAGCCTTTGCGGCGGCCCAAGCGATTCCAAGTGCGGTCGCTCTTTGCCCCAGCCCAGGGGGCAATGAACATGTTCAGGATGTTATCCCAGGTCATAATGAACATGGCCAGGGCAGGCGCCAGCCCGAAACCGACAATATCGGGGATCTCGCGCCCTTCGGCAAGCAGGCGCGCTTCGAATTCGGGATTGCCCGCTTGCAGGAAGATGGGGATATACTGGTTGAAAATCGGCCAGATGATGCTGATCCCCAAAAAACCGAAACCGAGCAGGAAAGTCCTGCTCCACGGAAAGCGTTGATTTGCCATGACAGTTGTTCCTTATTTGTTGGATTGATGGTTGGCCTTTCGGCGGGTAAGAAAACCGCCCTATGTATATCCGTGTTCGATCAAAAACTTGCGCTCTTTTTCGCTCAATTCGGCCGTTTCAAGTAAATCTGGCCGCCGTTCCAACGTGCGCAGCAGCGACTGCTCACGCCGCCACTTTGCAATTTTCGTATGGTCACCGGAGAGCAAAATCTCCGGCACACGCCAGCCGCGGAATTCTGGCGGACGGGTATAGTGTGGGTATTCGAGCAGGCCCGAAGCGTGGGAATCGTCTGCGGCCCCGTCTGGGTCTCCGAGCACACCGGGGATGAGGCGCGCAACCGCGTCAATCAGGATCATGGCGGGCAGCTCGCCGCCGGTCAGCACGTAATCGCCAATCGAGATTTCATCGGTCGCCAAGTGCGCGCGTATACGCTCATCCACGCCTTCGTAGCGGCCGCAGATGAGGGCCAGGCGCGGGTGGGCAGAGAGTTCAGCCGCCACTTTTTGGGTGAAGACGCGTCCCTGGGGCGTCAGCAAAATGATCGGGCAGGCAGCCTTGAGCTGACGCGCTGAGCCTGTCGAAGCGGAAGTCGAAGGGCCGAGCACGCTTTCGACCGCCTCGAAAACCGGTTCGACTTTCATAACCATGCCGCCGCCTCCGGCGTAAGGTTCGTCGTCGGTGACGTGGTGGCGGTCGTGAGTCCAGTCGCGGATGTTATGCACGTGCACGTCAATCAACCCGCGCTGATGGGCGCGCTGGAGTATGCTGCTTGCCAGGTAGGGGTGGAATACATCGGGTAAGAGCGTGAAAACGTCAAACCGCATGTATCCATTCTAGCATAAGAAAGAAAATTCGCAATAGCCCTAAACGATAATTCGCAGGGATGGCTCCCACGCCCTGAGAAACCCTTCGCTGCCAAAGAACGGCGGCTCAGAGCTTGCCCTGACGAAGGAAGGGGTGACAAAACCCGCCTTTTCCTAGAACAAATGTCCAAGATGCGTTCACCCTGTTCGCTAAACCAAGTCATCTTGACGCGCCTTAAGGGGCAATGGTAAGATGAACGCATGTATCTGCGTGGCTCGAAATGGAGTATGAAGCGACGGCGGCAGCCGATCAACTTTTTCCGCATCGTTCTGTTGCTGCTGCTGATCGCGATTGGCGTCTACGTGAACAAAGTGGTGATACCAAATGTGCCGCCGCCGTTCATCCCGACCCCCACCGCCACCCGCGACCCCGAATCATACGTGGCTGAGGCGGAGAGGCTTTTCAACCAGGGCAAACTGCTGCAAGCCATCGAGTTGTATCAGGAAGCCATCCGTATCAAACCGGATGATCCGGCGACATTCATTGCCCTGGCACGCGTCCAGGTTTTTGCCGGGCAGTACAAGGAAGCCCAAACCAACACCGAGAATGCGCTGCTGCTGAATCCCAACAATTCGATGGCTCACGCGGTGCGCGGCTGGGCGCTGACGCAGGATAAAGATTATCTTGCCGCAGAGGCCGCCATCAAGCGCGCCCTGGAGCTCGATGCCAACAACGGCATTGCCCATGCCTATTACGCCGAACTGCTGGGGAACATGTTTCTCGATAATACCGGGCCATTCGATGCCATCATCCTGGCCGGCGAGGAATCCCGGGTTGCAACGACGCTGGCGCCCAATTCACTGGAAGCGCACCGCGCCCGTGCTTTTATCCTGGAGATTACCGACAATCGTGAAGAGGCAGTGAAAGAATATGAGAATGCCATCGCCATCAACGGCAACATCGCGGACTTGCACCTGGCGCTCGGACGTACATACAAGGCCATGACCGTGTTCGATAAGGCCATCGAGGAGTTCACCCTCGCCAACACGCTCAACCCTGCGGACCCCACGTCGGCTCTCTACATCTCGCGCACCTACGCCTCCGTCGGCGAGTTTGTCAAGGCTGCGCAGTATGCCGAGCAGGCCGTAAAAGTGATGCCCACCGATCCTTACCTGCGCGGCAATTGGGGCGTGATGCTTTACAAAGTCCCCGATTGGCCGAGTGCGGTCAAGCAGCTATCCCTGGCTGTCAACGGCGGCGCGACCGAGGATGGCCAGGCCATTCAACCGCTGACCCTGACCGGTGACGATGCGCGCCTGGTTGAGTATTTCACCACTTTCGCCCTCCTGCTGGCACGCATGAACCGCTGTGGGGAGGTGCTACCCATTGCCCAACTGATCCTGGGGAGCGTACCGTTAGACGAGATCGCGGTCTATAATGCGCAGGAAAGTATGCGTATTTGCCAGAACAACCTGCTGACGCCATCCCCGCTCCCCCAGCTATCGCTGACTCCAGGAATGACCCCTACGCCATGAACGTGATGCCACGGCGTCCGCTCTTTCAACAGCGCCGGCGCACCAGCTCATACCGCGTGTTCGTTTTGGTGGTTCTGATCCTGGCCGCCGCCTGGTTCGCCAGCCAAGTGGACAAGGGGATTATCAAGCGTCCTTTTCTGCCGACTCCCACGCCAACGCGGACGGTACAATCCTTCGCCCTGGAAGGAGAGGCGTCCTTCGCTGCCGGCAAGCTCGAAGAAGCTATCACTGCCTATCAGGAAGCAGCCAGGGTTGAGCCGTCCAACGCCGAAGTGTGGGCAAAATTGGCCCGCATCCAGACTTATTCCTCCAACTTGTTGACCACTGACGCCCAGCGCAAGGTGCGTCTGAAGGAAGCCCTGGATTCGATCAACGAAGCCATAATGCTTGCCCCGGATGACAGTACGGTTCACGCCATGCGCGCCTTCGTGCTGGACTGGAATTCCAATCCCATCCTGGCCGGCGACCAGTCGCAGACCTTGCTCCTGGAAGCTGAGCGGGAAGCTCTGCACGCCTTGCAATTGGATAACCAGAACGTGCTCGCCCTGGCTTTCTATGCTGAAATCCTGGTGGATGAGCAGAAATGGTCGCAGGCCGAACAAGTCATCCTGCAAGCGTTTCAGCGCGACCCAAGCCTCATGGACGTGCACCGCGTCTATGCCTACGTGCTCGAATCCACCATGCGGTATCGGGAGGCCATCGAAGAATATCAAAGGGCTATCGAGATCAACCCCAACCTGACCTTTCTCTACATCTCCGTAGGCGCTAATTACCGCCGGCTCGCATTCGATAGCACGATCAAGAACGAGAGGGATAGCCTCTATGAGACCGCCCTGGAGTACTTCGCCAAGGCCGCAAAACTGAACAAACAACTGGAGATCAAGGACCCGATTCCCTACATCGCCATCGCCAAGACCTATTCTCAGCAGGGCGATTTCTTTACCGCCGCGCTGAATATCAAGAAGGCGCTCGAGTTCGACCCCGCGAACGCAAACATCTATGGCCAACTGGGCATCATCTATTTCAAATCCCGCAACTATGAAGGCTCGATCCCAGCCCTGAAGTGCGCCGTGCGCGGCTGCACAGCCAATGAATCCTGCCAGGCGCGTTTCGGCAGCGATTGCAGTGAAGATCAAATAGGGGTGGAGGTGCAAGCCCTGGCCCTTTCGCCGAATACGGTCGTTTACTATTACACTTACGGATCTGTACTGGCGGCCCTCAGCCGCCCGCAGCAGAACTACTGTCCCGACGCGCTGACCGTCCTGGACCAGGTGCGCGCCGCGTACGGAGGCGACCCGACCATTGCCGGCATCGTGGACGCCGGTGAGCAGATCTGCATTTCGCTGGCCCAATCCCTGGTTCAGAC
>JALHUM010000188.1 GCA_022865905.1 Anaerolineales bacterium
CAATTATAGCCCTTCCTGACCGTGACTGCTCAACCCCGATGGACAAAAATCTTACGTATCTCTAATCTTGTATATCCATTTCACCAACAGGTATTTGTTATAATCACCCCAGGTTCTGTTGTAGCGAAAGGAATACCGCCATGATGCGATTTGACCGCTTCACCGAACGCGCTCAGGAGGCCGCTCAGCGCGCCGCCGAGATCATCCAGCGTTACGGACACAATCAAATAGATACCGAACACATCCTGCTGTCGCTCATCGAGCAGCCCGGCGGGGTGATCCCCCAAATCTTGCAAAATCTGAATATCAACGCCAACCAACTCTCCGAGCGATTGGACCAAACCTTGCGCATGAGCCCGAAGGCCAACATCTTCGGCGGCGGAGCGGGACAGATCTTCATCACCCCGCGCGTCAAGCGCATCATTGACCTGGCGAACGAGGAAGCCAACCGCTTGAAGGACGAGTTCATCTCGACCGAGCACATCGTCCTGGCCATTCTGAGTGAACGCAACACGCCTGCCGCCCGTATCCTCGAGGGGACAGGCTTGACCCGTGAGCGGGTCTACGAGGCCATCCAGCATTTGCGCGGCGGACAGCGCGTCACCGACCCCCATGCCGAGGCGCGTTACCGCACATTGGATAAATACTCGCGTGACCTGACCCAACTGGCGCGCGAAGGCAAACTCGATCCGGTCATCGGCCGCGATACCGAGATCATGCGCCTTATTCAGATCCTCTCCCGGCGCACTAAAAACAACCCGGTGCTGATCGGCGAGGCGGGCGTCGGCAAGACCGCCATCGTCGAGGGTCTGGCGCAGAAAATCGCCTCGAACGACGTGCCCGAGATCTTGACCGGCAAGCGCGTGGTCGCCCTCGACCTGGGGGCGATGATCGCCGGTTCGCGCTTCCGCGGCGAGTTCGAGGAGCGGCTGAAATCCGCCATCGAGGAGGTGCAGCGCGCCGCTGGCGAGGTCATTCTGATGATAGACGAACTGCATACGGTGATCGGCGCGGGGGCGGCACAAGGCGCGATGGACGCCTCCAACATGCTCAAGCCGGCTCTTTCACGTGGCGAGCTGCAGTGCATCGGCGCCACCACGCTGGATGAGTACCATAAATACATCGAGAAGGACGCCGCCCTCGAGCGTCGCTTCGCGCCGATTTACGTCGAAGAGCCGACTGTTGACGATACGATCAAAATGCTCCAGGGCCTGCGCGACCGCTACGAGGCCCATCACAAAGTACACTTCTCAGATGAAGCCCTGGTGGCAGCCGCCAAGCTAGCGGATCGTTACGTCACCGACCGCCACCTGCCGGACAAAGCCATTGACCTGATGGACGAGGCAGCCGCCAAGCTGCGCGTGGCGCTTTACTCCCTGCCCCCCGAATTGAAAGAAATGAAGAGCGAGATTGACCGTCAGCAGGCCGAGGAAGACTCCGCTTCCAATGCCCGCGATTATCAGCACGCCGCCGAGATCAAGGTCAACCGCCTACGCATGGAAGATGAATTCAGAGAAAAGCGGGATAAATGGGAAGCCGAGCACAAACTGGACGAGGTGGTGGACATTGGCGACATCGCCGAGGTCGTCCACCAATGGACCGGCATCCCGGTCAGCCAAATGATGGAGACCGAGTCGCAAAAGTTGCTGCACATGGAAGAGCGCCTGCACGAGCGCATCATCGGCCAGGATGAAGCCATCCATGCCATCTCGGATGCCATCCGCCGCGCCCGCTCCGGTTTGAAAGACCCCTCCCGACCCATTGGCTCATTCATATTCATCGGCCCCTCGGGCATCGGCAAGACCGAGTTGGCCAAAGCCCTGGCCTGGTTCATGTTCGACGACGAGGACGCCCTGGTGCGGATTGATATGTCCGAATACCACGAACAGCACACCGTCTCACGCCTGTTCGGCGCGCCGCCCGGCTACGTCGGCTACGAGGAGGGCGGTCAGTTGACCGAGGCCGTCCGCCGCAGGCCGTACCGGGTGGTGCTGTTCGACGAGATCGAGAAAGCCCATCCCGAAGTCTGGAACGCCTTGTTGCAAATCCTCGACGATGGCCGGATGACCGACGGCCAGGGCAACGTGGTTGACTTTCGTAACACCATCCTGATCATGACCTCCAACCTGGGCACCGAATACGTCCGCAAGGGCGGCACGCTGGGCTTTCTCCAACCCACCGAGACGGATGAGGATCGCGAGGCGCACGCCAAGATCGAGAAAGCACTCAAGGGCACTTTCCGGCCTGAATTCCTCAACCGCATTGACGAGATCATCATGTTCTCGCCGTTATCACTCAACCAGATGGAAAAGATCGTCGACCTGCAGATGGATGAAATCCAGGAGCGGTTGAACGAGTTCGGCGTCAAAGTGGAGTTGAGTGGGCCTGCCCGCAAGTGGTTGGCCAAGACTGGATACGACCCGGCCGTCGGCGCGCGTCCTTTGCGACGAGCCTTGCAGAAATACGTCGAAAGCCCGCTATCGGTCAAACTGCTGGGCGGGGAAATCCCCACCGGCGCGACCGTGCTCGTGGAAGCCAAAGCCGATGAAAGCGGCGTAGATTTCAAAACCAAAGCAGCCAAGAAATAGCTGATCTATCGGAAAACAGGGTGCGAGCGGCGCTTTGCGCCTGCTCGCACCCTGTTTTCCGAATTTACATGGGATGAGTTAGTATTACTTCTTCTCTTGCATCTCTTCCAGGGTCCGCAAGTCCCGCTGGAGGTTGCGCCAGCGCAGGAACAAGCTGAGCAGGTAGATCGCCATCACGCTGAAGATGACGACATAACCAGCGATCATGTACTTCACCGTATCGGGGGACATTTGCTCGAATAACATGGCATGACTCCTATTGCATGACCTCGAGTTTCATCTGTTCCACCTTTCCGGCCAGGCGGCCCAGGCGGATGCGATGCCAAAGCAGGGTGACGAAAATGACCGAGAACGTCAGCAGGCCGAAGAGAAAAGTGTGCAGCATTCTGGGAGTCATGTCGAAGCCACCCTGGGAGGCAGCGGAGGCCGTGCCGATCAACGCCGGGTGGATGGTGCGGAACAAGCGGATGGACAGGAAAGTGATCGGCACGCTCAAGCCGCCGATCAACGTGTAGACCGCGCCGAAGCGGGCGCGCCGGTCCGGGTCCTCGATGCCCTGGCGGAGCATGAGATAGGCAATGTAGATCATTTCAAGAATGGCAGCCGTGGTCAGGCGCGGGTCCCATGTCCACCAGGTACCCCAGGCCGGGTATGCCCAGATGGAGCCTGTGACGATCGTTGTAATAAAGAAGACCAGGCTGATCTCGACTGCGGCCTGCTCGATGATATCCCACATCAAGTCATGGGTACGCAGGTAGGCAATCCCGGCTACGGCTGCGACCATGAAGCCGAGCATACCGACCCAGGCGTTGGCGACGTGAAAATAGAAGATGCGCTGCACCTGACCCATCACCAATTCCATGGGCGCGTAGAAGAAGACCAGCCAGGTGGCAAGAGCGAGCAAGACAGCCGAAAAGATATTGAGTACTTTCAATGCTAGTGGTTGAGGTTCCATAAGCCTCTCCTAAAAAGGGTGGATAGAGCGTGGGGCGTGACAGAATTACGTTTGACGTTTTACGCCTTACGTTTTATTCTTCCACTACATAATCAAAAACCATGAACGCAACGGCGACGAAAATTACATCATAGACAATGAGTAGGTTGATCCAGGTCATAAGTTCGGTCGTCTCAAGACCTTGTAAAAAGCCGCTGCTGGCCTTGACCGCCGCGATCATGATCGGGATGACGACCGGAAAGAGCAGGATCGGCAGGAGTACGTCCCGCGTGCGGGTCTGCACGGCCATGCTGGCCAGCAGCGTCCCAACCGCCACGTACCCGACCGAGCCGAGCAGGATGACGCCGATCAGGCCAAGGTTGAACAGGTTGGTGTTATACAAAACGCTGTAGACCGGCAGGACGATGGCTTCGACGATGAACATAAAGGCCAGGTTGCTGATGGCCTTGCCAAAGTAGATTGCGCTGCGATCCACGGGCGCCAGCAGGAGACCATCCAGGCAGCCGCGGTCTTTTTCGACCGCCATCGAGCGGTTCAGGCCGAGCGTCCCGGCGAAAGCGAAGGTTACCCACAGCACGCCGGCCGTGACAGTCGAACGCGTCTTGACATCCAGCTCGAGGGCGAAGTTGAAGATCAGGATGACGAGCAGGGCAAAAACCAGCATGGATGAGAGCAGCTCGCGCGAGCGCAATTCGGCGGCCAAGTCCTTCCAGGCAATGGCGCTGACGGCGCGGAGGAAAGAGCCGGGTGACGAGCGGCGAGTGACAAGTGACGAGTCATGAGTGGCGTGTAACTTCTCACTTTTCACTTTTTACTTCTCCTGCAATGCCTGCCGGTAGAAAGCAAGCACATTGTTCTTTCCAAGAGACTGGCGCGAAGCTGAAGCCGCGATCACGCCGCGCGAGAGCACGTCGAAGCGGCTGGCCAGGTCTTCTACGCGCGCCAGGTCGTGCGAGGTCATGACTACGGTGCGACCGCGCGCGGCCACGTCGCGCAGAACTTTATCGAGCATGTCGCAGGCATCCTGGTCGAGGCCGGTATGCGGCTCGTCGAAGAGCATCACCTCTGGGTCGTGCAGCACGGCGCGGCCGATGGCGAGACGTTGCTGCATCCCGCGCGAGAACGTCCGCACCAGGTCGCGGCGGCGGGCGGCCAGGCCGACCAGTTCCAGCACCTCGCTGATCCTTTGGTCGAGTTGTTGCACGTCATACATCCGCCCAAAGAAGCGCAGGTTCTCCTCGGCGGTCAGGTCGCCGTAAAGTAACGGCATGTGCGAGACCACGCCCAACTGGCGGCGGACGGCAGCCGCCTGGGCCGGCAGGGCGTACCCGGCAATGTGGATCTCGCCCAGCGAGGGACGCGAGAGCGAGGCCAGAATGCGCAGGAAAGTGGTCTTACCCGCCCCGTTGGGGCCGAGCAAGGCCACGAACTCGCCTTCCTGCACCTGGAAATCCAGGCCGCGCAGGACGGTCTTCAAGCCGAAACGTTTGACGAGTTTGCTGACTTCGATCATGGTGTTTACGTTTCACGTTTCACGCTTTACGCATCACGGAACGTACAACGTAATGCGTAAAACGTTAACTTTATAGCAATTCCTTCAGGCGTGCCTTCAACTCGGTGCACCGTTTCTCGTAGGCTTCTTTCGCAATACCGCCCGCCTTGAACTGGTCGTCCAATGCAATGATGGCGTCGGTCAGACTGTCGGGGTTATCACCGAGAGCATCTTCTATCTCTTCTTCTTCACCTTCTTCGAGTTCATCATCTTCCTCGAACTCGCCGCGCCGGGCGCGGTCACGGAAGAAGAGGTACAAGCCCACCAGGATGAGGACAAGCCCCAGCCCGCCCAGGCCGATGATCAGGCTGGTCTGTGTGGTGACAGTGGAGGTGGTAGCAGTGGTGGAAGACTTGGGACTACCGCTCACAGTGAAAGCGAGCGAGCTGCCAGCCTCCACGCTTTCGGCCGAGTAGGTTTGAAAACTGGTGCCCTGGATGGATTGGACGCCGGAATCTGTCAACTGGTCGCCTGAGAGCTTGACACCCTCCGGAACGAACATGCTCACGGAAACAGCCGTAAGTTCGAAGGGTTGGATTACTTCGCGTTTCTTCTCATAGGGCAGCGTAAAGAAAGCCACAAGCCCATACTGGTCGGGGCTGGGCAGGATCGCAAAACCGCCTTCAGCCGACGTGAAAGACGCGCTGCCCTGGGCGATATCGAAACCAACCTCCTGTGCATTTTCTGGCAAGGAAATGAACGGGATTGATGTCCCATCCGTGGGAACCATAACCGCCTGCTGGCTCGAATTGGTCAAAATATAAATCTCGTATATCTTAGCCGTTTTTTCAACCGAGAAATCGAAGACGATATGTACCTGGTCGAGCGACAGGAGCGTCAGATCGTTCGTCGTTTCGTAGAGATTGAGCGGCGGCAGCGTCAGCGCATCCTTTCCAGCCTCGGTCGCAACGAAATCGGACTGGAAGGGCACACCCCCATACGTGACCTGCGCCAGGAACAAACGTCCCGTGGGCATTTCGATATTTTCAAAGCTGAACGAACCATCCGCGCCGAGCGGGGCGGAGAGATTAACTGACTCCGCAAGAGTGCCGGTCGTATCCTGGCCGTGGTCGAAGCCGCGCAGGACTACCGTCAGGCCAGCCGGGAGGGCGCCGCCCGTCCCTTGGACGACTGTCCCGCTCACCGTGCCCACGACCACCCCAGGTGTGGCCGAAGCTTCGCCGGACGCCTCGGGAGTCGCGGAGACTGGGGTCAGTTCGGCGGCTAGGGGCGTGGCTGAGGCCTCGGCGGTGACGCCCGCCTCAGGGGTCGCTCCGCCAGGAGTCGTCTCGGCGGCGGCCAGAGTCGGAGTCGCGGTGACAGGCTCCGGCGTTGCGGAAGGCTGCGGCGTAGCCGTCGACGCGGTCATGTCGAAGGTCAGCGTGCGCAGGTGGGCAGTCAGCGCCCAGATGTCGCTTTCAGCCAGTTGCCCGCTAAAGGCCGGCATGGACGGGGATACGCCCTCGGCCACCGCGCGGTACAGGCTGATGCCAGTCACCTGCGACATGAATTGCTGATCGGTGAAATTAGCCTCGGACCTGGCCTTCCCGTCCGGGCCGTGACAGGCCGTACATTTCTCGGCGAAGAGCGCCGCGCCGCGTTGGAGTTCTTCGGGCGTGGTGCTCAAGGTGTAGACATAGGCGAGCACGTCCCAGCGTTCCTGGGAGGACAGGCTGGTGAAAGCCGGCATGTAGCGATCTATGCGGCCCTGCGAGATGATTGTGAACCAGCCGGCCGGTGAGGATTGGCGAGTGATGTCGGCCAGCCCGATGGCCGTCACCGGCACTTCCAGACCCGACGCCTGCGGACCGTTCCCAAGCCCATTCGCCCCGTGGCAGGTGGCGCATTTAAACACGTATATGGCCTGACCACGCGCCGGGTTGGGCGGGGTGGATGGGTATGACGGGCCAAGAGTCGGCGCGGCCGTCGGCGGGATGTAGTTTGGCGGCGGGGTAATGTCCTCGGCCAGGGAGAAGCTGCAGGCCGCCAGGCCCAAGGAAAGCAGAATAATGAGAGCGGTCAAACGAAATTTCATTCGAAATCCTTATAAGCGTATTCGGGATATTTTACTATTCGGAAATCCTTCACCACGAAGACATCAAGACACGAAGATTCACAATGATTTAAACCTGATGCCTTCGTGCCTTAGTGGTAACGATCCAGGTCAGGTATCTACACATCACTTCAGTGCATAAGCGCACTGGGGACAGAAGCTGTCCGTACTCAAATTGGGACGGCCGCATTTAGGGCAGAAACCGACGGCCTTGTCCTTTAGGCTGGCGCGCCGTTTGGCGATCAGCGCCTCCAGGTCTTCATCTGTGGTTTCTTTGGCTGAAGCAGGTTTTTCAGCCGCGTCGGCCCGGCGGGTAGCAATGGCCGTCCCCAAACGTTCCTTAGTAGACTCCCCTCGCCCGCTCGCGGGAGAGGGGCTGGGGGTAAGGGCATCCAGTTGGCGTAAGATCGCCGCGCCACGCTGGAGTAAATTGCTGCGCTGAAGCGGGTAATCCTCGGCGGGTATTTTCCCCAGGGCATGATCGAAATCGAGTTCCTGCAAAGCGGTCAGGATGCGATCCCGTTCGGCCAATAACGACGAGGCAGCGTGTTCCTCTTGCAACGTAGCAGCAGGCTGTCTCTCCAGGAACGGCCGCGACACGAACACCGCGATCAACATCAACAAGGCCAGGAGTAGAAAGAATGCACCAATATCCATATCTGATTTTCCAGATTTCACGTAGTGAAGACTTCAGTCGTCAAAAAGCGACTGAAGTCGCCACTACATAATTCCTATTTCTCGACCAGCAGGGGGTTTATGATGGCCTGGATTTCAGCCGCCGATTGAAAGGGGCCAATCTGGATATAACGTAATTTCCCTTGCCGGTCTACGATGTAGGTTTCGGGTACGCCCATCTGGCGATTGAAGGCTTGTGAGATGCGCGTGCCCAGGTCTGGGCCGTTGGGATAGGTGATGTCGAATTTGGCGATGTAGGAACGGGCTTCCGGCTCGGTATCCACGTAGTCCACGCCGAGGAAGACCACCTCGCCGCCCGATTGGTAGGAGCGCCAGGCTGCTTCCAAATCTGGGGCTTCCTGTTCACACGGTTTGCACCACGAAGCCCAAAAATTGATCACCACCACCTTGCCGTGCAAGTCCGAAAGGCGGATCTGCTGGCCATCTGGATGCTGGTCATCACCGAAGGCGGTCAAGGTGAAATCCTTGACTGTATCCCCGACTCTGACGATCCCCTGCTGGGAGCGCTTCAACGCCAGGGCCAGGACAGCCAGCAACCCCAGCAGCCCCACCCAGACGAGGATCTGCGCCCAAAGCGGAACAGGATGCTTGGGCGGCCTAGTTGCATTGTTCACATTTTCTGACATTCGACTCTTCCCTCATGGTACGCACAGCTACCATTAATTACGCTTACGAAGTTCATCTTCCAGGCGGGCAACGTATTCATCCTCGGCTGGCGGGGCCGCGCTTCCCTCCTGGACGGCCAACTGCTTGTCCAGGGCGCGCCAGGAACGGAACGCCCGGTACAAGATATAGGCCCCAGCTAAGAATGCTATCGGCGGGAGGATGTAGACCAGCCAGTTCAACCCTGTGCGCGGCGGCTCGGAAAGCACGCGCGCCCCATAATTCTCGACGAAATATTGCCTGATCTCCTCCGCCGACTTCCCCTCCGCCAGCATCTTACGGATCAAGTCGCGCCACTGGGCACAGGCCTGGGTCGGGCACACGTCCAGGGGCGTGTTCTCACACACCGGGCAATACAATTGCCTGGCAATCGCATTTACTTCATCGTCGGAGGGAGTGGGTTGTTGGGCGCGGACGGTTTGTGCCAAGCCAAGAGTCAGCAAAGGAATTATCAGAATGAACAAGAAATTGCGTTTCATACTTCTCTCCAGTTGCAAGTTGAAGGTTGCAAGTTGCATGAACGACTCTCCAACCTTCAACCTTGCACCTTCAACTTTCAACATCTTTTTCAGGCCAGGCAGCCACCAGTGTGCCGAAGATGAAGACGAGGCTGCCGATCCACAGCCAGTTGACCAGTGGGTTGTGATACACCTTGAAGGTTGCGCCAATGGCCGAGATCGGCTGCCAGTCTACCAAAATAACGTACAAGTCATCCGCCAGGGTGGAGCGCACGCCGGGGAGGGTCATCGGCTGGCCGGATTCGTAGAAATAATCGCGGCGCGGGTGAAGGTCGCCAAGATATTGGTCTCCTTTGTACACGCTGACCACGGCGCGGGTGACGTTGCGCCCGCCGGCGCTATCGAACTGCGCCACCGAGTCGAATTTGACCGTATAACCGGCCAGCGCAAGCGAGCCGCCTTGTGGAATGGTGCCTTGCGTCTCGGTCTGGAAGACCTGCATGCCCAGGATGCCAATCACCATCAACACCAGGCTGATGTGGATGAGGTACCCGCCGTAGCGGCGGCGGTTTCGGCCAACCAGATGCCAAAGGGCTGTGAAAATATTCTCGCCTGTGGTCCGGTGGCGGGCCTGCACGCCGCGCCAGAACTCGTACAGGGTGACAAGAATGACCAGCGCCACAAGCCCAAAGCCTATCAAAGCGACCACGTTATGGATGCCAGCCGCAAAGATCGCGATCACAACCAGCGCGGACACCAGGGCGGGCTTCCAGACGGTGCGCCCCAGGGTCCTGATCGTAGAGCCTCCCCAGGCAGAAAGAGGGGCAATGCCCATCAGCAGCATCAGCGCGCCGAAGAGCGGCGCGGTGGCGCGCTCGTAGAACGGCGGGCCGACGGTCACCTTTTGGTTGGTGACCAGTTCGGAGACGAGCGGAAATATCACACCCCAGAAACAGACGATCAGCACACCCA
>JALHUM010000189.1 GCA_022865905.1 Anaerolineales bacterium
AGCGTGGTCACGGCCACCAGCGCGGCCGGCATGTAACGTAGCGCCCAGTTGTAGGTGGAATGTCCGATGAGCTGCGGTACGAGCGCCAGCAGCAGCATCCATACGTAGGTTATCGGAGAGTAGCCGAGGGGCGTCTCGCCGGATGCGAACATGATGACGATCAGCGCCACGGCGGCGATGCTATAAACGACGAAGATGTATGGAACGAGCGACATCTTCGCCCGCAGTCTGCGACCGATCAGCAAGTATCCAGCCACCATCCACGCGCCAACCAGCGCCAGGAAATTTCCGAAGAATGCCTCCCCTTTAATGAATTCCGCCAGTGAGGGGCAGGCCAGTCCATTTTGCCATACACAGGCGTCGCTTAAAGCGATGACCACGCCCCCGGTCAACGCCAGGAGCATACCGATCAGCACCGGTCTGGTCAGCCGCTCGTGCAGGACGAGGGGTGATAACAGCGCGACCCACAACGGCGAGGTGCTGACCAGCACCACCGAGCTGGCAACGGTGGTGTATTCCAGGGATGAGATCCAGGTGGCGAAGTGCAGGGCGAGGAATACGCCTGAGAGCAGGGCAAGCAGTAACTCGCGCCGTGTCAGGCCGCGCAGTTCGGCGCGGTGACTTGTCAGGGCGATGGGCGCCAGGATCAGGCTGGCGAATGTCAGGCGGAAGGCGGCGATGACCAGAGAGGGGGCTTCCCGTTGCGCAAAGCGGATGAAGATCGAGGCGGTCGAGACCGCCAGGATGGCCCCCAGGATGGCTAGGGGGAGAGTCAGGTGCAGACGTGAGTTGTCCATGGAGTATCTCCTGAGCAAAGTATAAACGATATGTTAGAAACCTTGCGACGTTCTTGACAGCGCTCCACCTGTAGCATATAATTTAGATGATAAATATCATAATTATTGCAACTTCCTGTAATACTTTGCATCTAATAATTATAGAGGACCAACAAAAGGAGAACGAAAATGGCATTCCAACTTCAATCCCTTCCGTACGCGTACGATGCACTGGAACCGTACATTGACACTTTAACCATGCAGATTCACCATGACAAGCATCATGCCACATATATCAACAACCTGAATGGGATCATCGAGAAATATCCTGAACTGGCCGGCAAATCGCTGGAGGAACTGCTCGGCAATATTAACGCTCTTCCAGAGGATATCCGCACCCCAATCCGCAATCAAGGCGGCGGTGTGTGGAACCACAATATCTACTGGGAGATTATGGGCCCCAAGGCCGGTGGTGAACCCAAAGGTAAACTGGCCCAGGCGATTGAGGCGGCATTTGGCAGCTTAACCAATTTCAGAACTGAATTCGAAAAGGCTGCGATCGGTCGTTTTGGATCTGGTTGGGCCTGGCTGGTCAAGAAGGGCAGTGGTCTGGCTATTGTCTCGACTGCCAATCAGGATACGCCCCTTTCCGATGGCCTGACTCCCATCCTGGCGCTGGATGTCTGGGAGCATGCTTACTATCTAAAGTATCAAAACCGCCGAGCCGAGTATGCCTCCAGTTTCTGGAATGTTGTCAACTGGGAGGCGGTGGCTGGCAAGTATGCTGCGAAGTGATCATTGGATTTGTTCGCGGCGGGTCTCAGACCTGCTGTGAACCTTTTTGAATTGCACAATTTCGCCAAGCCGGATATAATATATCCGGCTTTTTGACTCAAACTAAAGGAGGAACTTGCCATGACTCATATCATTACAAGCCTGTGCCTGCGCGACAGCGGTTGCGTGGATGTCTGCCCGGTAGAGTGCATCATCCCTGGCAAGCCGCAGGAGCAGTGGCCGTGGTTCTACATTGACCCCGACACCTGCATTGACTGCGGGGCCTGTATCCCGGAATGCCCGTATGGGGCTATTTTCCCCCAGGACGAAGTCCCCGCGGCTTACACCGCCAAGGGCGGGGAATACGTCAGCAAGATCGATCTGACCGGCCATTACGAGGGCAAAAACCATCACGGCCAGCCGGTCGTGCTCGACTGCGTCCGGCAATTACAGGCTGGCGAGAAGGTGGACCTGACCGCTGACACCCAGGCGAATTACGAGTACTTCAAGAACGGCCCAGGTTACAGCGCCAAAGATTAGGCTGCATGGCAAACGAACCCCCGGTTTTCATAAGAGATCGGGGGTTTTCTTTTTCGGTTTTTTCTCCACCCCCGGCCCCGTCCCCCAACCCCTCCGCTGCGCTTCGGGGGGGCTTCGCACAGGGGTGGGGAGAAGATGGTGAAATTGGGGATTTGCGAGCTCGAAGTGCTCGCAAATCCCCAATTTCACCAATTTCCCCCTTCCCGGAGGGAAGGGGGGTAGGGGAGATGGGCGCGATGATAGTTATCGAATGCTCTCTTACGAGTGTATAATTAAATGCGAGCCGTGAGTTCAGAACCTGTGATAGACTTGTAGGCATGTATATTTCAGGAGAAAGCCCATGACATTCGACCCTACTTTCCTGAGCAACTTCACCCTGGTGTTGACCGGTTTCAGCGGCGCCTTCATCGCCGCGCTGTGGGTGGCGTTGGTCGTATGGACCTATCGCGACATCAAGAGCCGCGCCCGTGACCGGCTGGTGCACATCCTCGCGGCGGCTTTAGTGGCGCTGCTCTCGTTGCCCGGCGTGCTCGTCTACCTGATCCTGCGCCCGCAGCACACGCTCGAAGATGAATACCAGAAAACCCTTGAAGAGGAAGCCCTCTTGCAGGCAATCGAGGACCAGGCCATCTGTCCCGGCTGCGAACGGCGCATTAAGGACAACTGGCTGGTCTGTCCGATCTGCCAGACCAAGCTCAAGAAGCCCTGTCACCAGTGCGGTAAGCTAATGGATCTGCCATGGAACATCTGTCCCTATTGCGGCACGCCCGCGCCAGGGATGAGAAAAGAAAGCATGACGATGGAAGAAGCGCTGAGAGATGTAAGGATGGGGGAAGAAGATGATGAAAATTGACCACATTACCCTCACCCACATCTCCATGCCCCTCGTCTCCCCCTTCGAGACCTCCTTCGGGCGGACGACCGACCGCGAGTGCATCCTCATCACCATCCAATCCGAGGGGCTGACCGGCTACGGCGAGTGTGTCGCCGATCGCGACCCCGGCTATTCTTACGAGACGACTGGCACGGCCTGGCACATCCTCAAGGATTTCATCGTGCCGATGATCCTTGGGCAGGATGTAAAAGATGCGGCGGATTTCCAGCAGCGCGTGGCTGGCATCCGCGGCCATCACCTGGCCAAGGCCGGGGTCGAGATGGCGTTTTGGGACTTGCTCGGAAAGCGCGAAGGCAAATCGCTGCGCGAGTTGTTCAATGGCCAGCGCGAGAAGGTCGCGGTGGGAGTCTCAGTGGGATTACAGGAATCGCCCGAAGCACTCGTTCAGGCGGTGGAGAAATACTTGGCGAATGGCTACCGGCGGGTCAAGATCAAGATCAAGCCGGGCCGCGACGTGGGCGACGCGTCCGGTGTCCGCAAGACGTTCCCCGAAATCAAACTGCAAGTGGATGCCAACTCGTCTTACACCTTGGAAGCGGCTCAGTATCTAAAACTACTGGATCAATTGAACCTATTGCTCATCGAGCAGCCGCTCTTCGAGGATGACATATGGGAGCACCACAAGCTGCAGCAGCAGCTCCGCACGCCGCTCTGCTTGGATGAAAGTATCCTCTCAGCCCGTCACGCTCGATATGCCATTGAAATGGATGCCTGCCGCATCATCAACATCAAGGCTGGGCGTGTCGGCGGCCTGGGTGAAGCGATTGCCATCCATGACTTGTGCCTGGAACGCGGCCTGCCCGTCTGGTGCGGCGGGATGCTGGAGACGGGCGTCGGGCGCGCCTCCAACCTGGCGCTGGCCTCGCTGCCCAACTTCAGCCTGCCCGCCGACATCTCCGCCTCCGAGCGCTACTATGCTCAAGATATCACCAACGAGCGATTTGTGCTCAACGCGGATAGCACTATTGACATTCCAACTGGGCTTGGTCTGGGCGTGACGCTCGATCCGGCCGCGGTGAGGAAGTATAGCCGGGCGGAGATCAGCCTAATGACTCATGGTCAAGCGTAGTTTCTTTGCAGCCCTGGCGTGCTCACTGTTGCTGGCCAGTTGCGGCTCACTGTGGGGGATTCCCGGCCCGCTCACCTACGCGCCGACAGTGATGATCGTCGCGCCGCAGGATTCGACTGAAACTTCCACGCCCTTCCAGCCGCTCGGCGTAACTCCGCCTGTTCCCCCAACGCTGCCTCCAACTGCGACCCTCCCCCTTGCGACCCCATCCGTTCCTCCGTCTGGGACCGCTTCGTTGTGGATCAGCCCTGCTGTTCCAGATGCTCTACGCCTGTCTGCCCAGGCATACGACCTGCCGCTCGTTTCTGCTCCCGAAGACGCGACGGTTCAGCTCGACATCAATCTGCAATCGTCAATCCAAAATCCGCAATCGGTATGGATTTACGCCCTCGTCGCTCCCTTCCCAACCGTGGCGGACGGCGTTAGCGCGGACGAGCTGCGCCGCGCCTGGACGGATGAACTGGCCGGACCTTTCGCCGGTCAGCTGTTATGGATGACCGAATCCACCCTGGCCGCGTTTGGTGCGCTTTGGGGCGAACCAGGCCCCGGTTCCGTGCGCATCGCACCCACAGACCAGTTGCTGGATGCGACCTGGGGCGAGGAGCCTGCCTGGGGGATCATCCCCTTCGAATCCCTCGAACCACGCTGGAAGGTGTTGGCTGTTGACGGCCAGTCGCCCATCCACATAGATTTCGATCCGTCAAATTATCCGTTGGTTGCCACCTTCAACTTGCAACCTGCAACTTTCAACCTTCCAACCACAAACCGCGAACTATCTAAATTGACCACGCTCATCATGACCGGCGTCACTGCCCTGGTGCGGGCGACGGCTTTCCGCATGGAGCAGCGGGGCGTGACCTATCCGGCGCGGGACATTGGCGATCTCCTGCGCAGCGCCGACCTAACGCACATCAGCAACGAGGTGGCATTTGCGAAGGGCTGCCCGTACCCGGATCCAAACCAGCCGACGCTCATCTTCTGCAGCGACCCGCGCTACATTGCCCTGCTGGAAGATGTGGGCACAGACATCGTCGAGTTGACCGGCAACCATTTCCAGGATCATGGCTCGGAGGCGACCCTGTACACGCTGGAACTGTACAAGCAGCGCGGCTGGCAATACTATGGCGGCGGGGCGGACTTACAGGATGCAACCAAGGCCATCACGCTGGCGCACAACGGCAACAAGTTAGCCTTTATCGGCTGCAATCCCGCCGGCCCGCCGGGCGCATGGGCGACCGATTCGCGTCCCGGCGCAGCTCCTTGTGATTACGGCTGGATGCACAAGGAGATCACCCGGCTGCGCTCGGAGGGCTACCTACCCATCATCACTTTCCAATATTTCGAGTATTACACACCGATTCCAACCGACCAGCAAATCACCACTTTTCGCGGCATGGCGGAGGCCGGCGCACTGATCGTTAGCGGCAGCCAGGCGCACCTGCCACAGGCGATGGAATTATACGCTGGCGCGTTCATCCACTATGGGTTGGGCAACCTGTTCTTCGACCAGATGGATACGCCTGTGACCGGGACGCGCCGCGAGTTCATTGACCGGCACGTTTTTTATAATGGCAAGTACATCAGCACCGAGTTATTGACCGCCATGCTGGAGGATTACGCCCGTCCGCGCCCGATGACCGAAACCGAGCGAGAGCAGTTTTTGCAGGATATTTTCTCGGCCAGCGGTTGGTGATTTTCGTTGAGCGGAGGCTCCGAGCGGAGGCTCCGAGCGAAGGCGAGGAGCCGCAGTCGAAGCGCAATCTTGGTTGAAAATGCCCTTCGACTTCGCTCCGCTCAGGGCGGACATATTCTTTATCTAAAATTCTTTTTAGTTGGAGGCCGCCATGAAGATCTACGACATCTCTCTTACCATTTCCCCCGATCTGCCTGTCTGGCCGGGCGATCCATCGGTAGAGATGAAACAGGTTACTTTCATCCCCAAAGGCGATAGTTGCAACATCTCGCATGTCGCCATGAGTGTCCACACCGGCACGCACGTGGACGCGCCGTATCATTTCCTGAACGAAGGCAAGACGGTGGAGGCTTTGCCGCTGGAAGCCCTGGTCGGCCCGGCCTACGTGATCCAAGTCCATGACGCGGTGGACAGGTTGACCGCCGAGGTTCTCGCCCAGGCCGAAATTCCCGACGGTGCGGAGCGCGTCCTGTTCAAGACGCGCAACTCAGCCTTCTGGGGGCGTGAACGGACCTTCCAGGAAGGATTTGTTGCCATTACGGCGGATGGCGCGGAATGGCTGGCCAAGCGCGACCTGCGCTTGATTGGCATGGATTACCTGTCCGTTGCGCCGTTTGGAGACGCGACAGCCACGCACCAGACGTTGCTGCGGAGGGGAATTGTGTTGCTCGAAGGGGTGAACCTGTCTGAGGTCCAGCCGGGACGCTATGACCTGTATTGCCTGCCCTTGAAATTGGCCAAATCTGACGGCGCGCCAGCGCGCGTCGTCCTGATCGGTTGAATGGAGAAAGGAACCCGTTTTCTCTGAGAAAACGGGTTCTTAGTGTCATCCTAATATCGGCGTTGGCCGCTGCCGCGGTCACGGCGGTTGCGATTATTACCATAGCCGCCACCGCCGCCAAATCCACCGCGGCGATCACCGTAACCACCGCGTTCCTCGCGTGGGCGTGCCATATTGACTTTGAGTGCGCGGTCGGCCATGTTGTAGCCGTTGAACATGCTGATGGCTTTCTCGGCTTCGCTCTGGTTGCTCATTTCCACGAACGCAAAACCTTTGGAACTGCCGGTATCGCGGTCTTTGATCAATGCCACTGACTCGACCGTGCCTGCCTGGGCGAACAAGGTGCGAAGCTCGTCCTCGGTGGTGGCGTAGGACAGGTTTCCAACGTACAACTTCTTTTCCATTTCCTTATCTCCTTGAAAGGTATCCGGCAGTCGGACGAAAAAGCCACCAGCCTTACGATCAGGTCTGGCGTCAAATACACACGCAAATCCTACTGCAAGTGCGCTTATTCTAACACAAAACCCCCATGTTCGCCGCCTCTTCCTGGCGGCTTTCTGAGAATTACCGTGCTAGACACCACCTATGCTGGCAAGGCGAAGAACAAATTGGCAATCTGTCTCACATTTACCGCCGCAACACGACAAATCCCAAAGGGTTTAGCAGCATTACTTTTTTAATTAGTGGGTCGGGCTCCCATGCCCAGAGGCGTGCCCACAGGGTGCTTCGTGAGGAGCCGCTTCTGCGGCCTTATCTAAACAGTATTGGGTTTAGCAGTTGTTTATGGTTGGACAATAAGGGTCGCCAGCATGCTGCTATGAAGGCCCCAATGATAAGGGTATGTCCCAGCCTGATCGAAGGTAAGGGTATATGTATCACCTTGTTTCAGACGGGCCGATGTCCAGGAATTATCGTCTGAGACGACGGTGTGCGCTGCGCTGTCCATGTTGATCCATTTTATGGTTGAACCAACTTTGATGGTAATCGTAGCCGGGTCGAAGGAGAAACCAGCGATCTTGACTTCGACCGTGTTTTCGCTGACAGCGCCTGGAGGCTGGGTGGCAACGGCAGGAGGTTGCGTTGCAGGCGCGGTCGTGGCTGGAGGCGTTGCGGATGGGCCACAGGCTGCGAGCAGCAAGGTCACGAGCACGGTTAGTGCAAATACTATTTATTTCATTTTTTCTCCATTGGCACGCGTAAACGGAGTGTGCCAGCAATTATTATAATTTAGATACATTAAGTCATGATTAATTGACAGGGAGTAAATATCCCCCGTCCACCACGATGACCTGTCCACGGATCATGCTGGCGGCTGGCGTACACAAAAAAGCCACTACGTTGGCCACGTCTTCCGGCATGACCAGCCTTCCGGCTGGCGTGGCGGCGGTGGAGTGTTCGAGCAGTGACGGATCGTTCACGGCGTTGAAGTGCTTGAGGGCGTCCGTCTCTACCACGCCTGGCGCGACCGCGTTGACGACGATGTTCTGCGCGGCAAGCTCGATGGCCAGGTAGCGGGTGAGGGCTTCCAGGGCGGCTTTGCTTGCCCCGACGACCACGTACTCCGGCAGGACGCGCGTCGAGCCTGGGCTGGTGATGCTGACGATGTACCCGCCGCCGCGTTTCGCCATCAGCGGAGCGGCGCGCTGCGCGGCAAAGAGCAGCGAGCGGGCGTTGATGTTCATCGTCCAATCCCAGCCTTTGGGCTTTTGCTGCATAGCCGGACGGTTGTAACCGGATGCCGCATTGTGGATGAAAATATCCAGCCCGCCAAAGGCCTTCTCGACCTCATCAAAGAGTCTCTCTATATCCTGGATGTCGCCCACATCGGCTTTGACGACCAGGGCGCGGCGGCCAAGTTTCTCGATCTCGGCGGCGGTCTCCTCGGCCGGGGCGCGGTTGCGGAAGAAGTTGACGACCACGTCCGCACCGTTGCGAGCAAAGTGAAGGGCGATGGAGCGCCCGATGCCCCGCCCGGAGCCGGTCACCAGGGCGATTTTGTTGGTAAAGGGGAGGGTAGCATATTCGGACATATCCAGTAGGATTATATCACGCGGTCGGTATGATAAAATGGCTCTCATTAGACCAGCAGAAGACCGATAGAATATCCCCCGTGTGGATAGCGATGAAAAAACTTCTCAACAGCCGGACATCCATCTAGTTTCTCGCAACGCCTGAGCCTTGCATCGCTGGAGGATGATGTGACTGGCCTCGAACGGAGGCATCTTCTGCTCCTGTTGCTGATGGCGCTGGTGGGATTGGTATTATGCCTCGGCGCGCTGTACTTACCGGCCAAGGTATCCTTTGGCTGGTCGCTATTATTGGTTTTGTTGGGTGTTTGGGGGATTGGGAGGGTGATAAACTGGTTGCTGAGGAATGGATGAGTATAGAAAGCCCCTGAAGGTTATTGTCCACCATCAGGGGCTTTCTTTCTTTGACCTTAGCTTTGTTGATTAAAGCCTCAACTCCTTATTATTATCATCCAAGGGGATGGTTGCTCTTTCTCCAGCACGCTCATCAAGATTGGCCATTAGTTTATCGTTCTGGCGCGCTAGTTCAATCTCGCGGTCAAAGTCATCCACTTCTGCGAGCACAAACTTATGTCCATCAGGGAAGCGGAGAATGAGATTCTGTTGTGCGGCTTGCCTAAGTAATTCAGTAATTGTCTTTTCATTTTTAGAAATAAATACTGTTTTCATAGGTCAAACTCCTTGCCATTAATAAAAAGCTGATTTCCTGTCTTGTATCCGAGCGCTATGATTTTTACCGTTTCTGAATCTGCATCATAGAAAATCCGAAATATCTCCACCCGCAATTCCCATTCTGTGAGTGCATTTGGGCGCAGGTGTTTGCGGTTACGAGTTACCTGCATCGTTTCCTACGTCAACTGGTTTTCAATTTTCTCGATAATGTGCACCTGCTCATACTCACGGAAGGAGTGCAGTTCATCCCTTGCACTGGGTGTGAACAGGATTTTAAATGACACAGTTAGCTATGCGTCAATTGTACTCTTGCTTGATATGGAGCAAAGTCACTGGTGCAATTGCCGTGCGAAAATCCTCAGCCTGGGAGACTTCGGGCAGGTTTAACTAAAGCTACTTCTCCGTAATGGTGATGCTCTCGATTGCATCGCCGGGGAATGTGGGATTCTGGCTGGGATCGCGGAGGGTGATGCCGTTCACCACATCCATGCCGCTGATGACCTGCCCAAAGATGTTATAGCCGCCGTTCAACCGTTCCACCGGACCAAATGTGATGAAGAACTGGCTGCCGTTGGTATCCCGCCCGGCGTTGGCCATGGCGACCACACCCGCTTTGTCGAAAGTCAGGTCGCTATCCTCGTTGACGAATTCATATCCCGGCCCGCCCATGCCCGTACCGGCTGGGTCGCCGCCCTGCGCTATAAAGCCTTCCAGTACGCGGTGGAAGGTGACACCATCGAAATATCCCTGCCGCGCCAGAAAGATGAAACTATTGACCGTGATGGGCGCTTTATCCGCGTAGAGTTGGATGACGAACTCGCCGCCTTTTGCCATTTTGACCGTGGCGAAGTATTGCTTGCTTGTGTCAATCAACATGGGCGGCGCGTAGGCATATTGCTTGGTTCCAGTCAGCGGAGGGATTTGCCCCTTCTCCGCCGGGGGCTTCTGGGAGGATATTATTACCCAGATGAAGGCAGCCGCGACCACGACGATGACGCCGATTGTGATTGCGCGAGTGACCGCTTTTTGTCTGTTCTTGTGACGCTGCTTATCGGTTTTCGTTATGTGTTTCTTCTTGGACATGGTTTTGATCTCCTTGCTGCTTATTTTACTACCCCCTCCCCATTGCTCCCCCATTTTCCGTTTTTGAAAATGGGGGAGGTCGGGAGAGGGCTAAACCCACGAGCAAAGCCACACCTCCATCTCGCGCGGGGACTTGAAGTGGAATTTTTCCAAATGGGCGTATTCGCTGGCAGCGAAGAGGGCCGTGTTATTTTTCCTGCGCCGGTCGTAGTTCTGGATCGCCCACCAGAAGATGGAATCTCGGCTGGAGAACTGCGGCCATAGCCTTTCGTAATTAGTCCCCCATAATATTTCGTGCTGTAGGGCGCGCTGCCAGGTGCGCCACCAAAGCCGCCACAGGATCAACAGCAGGGGGTAATCCAGCCAGATGACCGCTTGAGCGCGCGACCAGATGATGTCGCGGCAGAAACTGTAGTTCCCATCCGTGACCCAGGTCGGGCCGCGCGTGAAATCCTCGACGCGCTCACGCATCACTTCCCACGGCGACTCTTTCCAATTCGGTTGCCAGTATAAGGCGTCCAGCTCTACGTGGGGGATGTGCAGCCGGTGGGCGATGTTTTCGGCCAGCGTGCTCTTGCCCGAGCCGGTCGTGCCGACCACGGCGATGCGGTGGTAGGGGAAGTCTGTCATTTTTTCCTTTCGGGGGTGAGTATATCAAGAAACGGGTAACGAGTAACAAGAAATGAGTTTTGTGATACGATTTACTCGTTTCTTGTTTCTCATCGTTCTTTACTCCTACACGAGGCTCCCATGTTTGATCTCCCCGATGACCAAATTCTTCCCCTTTCTAAAGAACACGTTTTCTGGACCTGGTCGGCGCAGGCCAAAGTCAATCCGATCCCGGTCAAGCGCGCCAAAGGTGTCTACTTCTGGGACACGGACGGCAAGCGCTACCTGGACTTCAACTCGATGACCATGTGCGTCAACATCGGCCACGGCGACGCGCGCGTCATCGAGGCGATGGTGAACCAGGCACGTGAACTGCCTTACGCCGCTCCCGGCATGACTACTAAAGTCCGCGCCCTGGCCAGTAAGCTGGTGGCGGACGTTTCGCCGGGCGGAAAACTGACCAAAATCCTGTTCACCCTCGGCGGGGCGGACGCCAACGAGAACGCCGTCAAACTGGCGCGCGGTTACACCGGCCGCTTCAAGATACTAAGCCGCTATCGCTCCTATCACGGCGCGACTGCCGGCGCGATGGCTTTGACCGGCGACCCGCGCCGCACGGCCTGGGAGCCGGGCCTGATGCCGGGCGTCGTCCACTTCCTCGACCCGTACCGATATCGCTCCACCTTTCACCGCGCCAACCCAGATATTCCCGAGGCTGAGTTCGGCCAGGATTATCTGAATCATCTTGAGGAGATCATTCGCTATGAAGGCCCGGAAACCATCGCCGCCATCCTGTTCGAGCCGGTCACCGGCACGAACGGAATTATCATCCCCCCCGATGGATACATGCAGGGCGTGCGCGCCTTGTGTGATAAGTACGGGATCGTCATGATCGCGGACGAGGTGATGAGCGGCTTTGGGCGCACCGGGGAATGGTTCGCGGTAGATCACTGGAATGTCATCCCAGACATCATGACGATGGCAAAGGGTCTGACCTCGGCCTATGCTCCGCTCGGCGCGGTGGCGATGAAACCGGAGATTGCCGCCGCGTTCGACGAGCGCACCTTCGAGTCCGGCCTGACCTACACCTCGCACCCGATTTCGCTGGCGGCCGCGATTGCTAATATCAATGTGATGAGGGAAGATAAAATCGTCGAGCACGCGGCCGGCATGGGTCCAGTGCTGAAGCGGCTGTTGACCGATCTGGGTGAGGCGCATTCCTCGGTTGGCGAAGTCCGCAATATTGGGCTGTTCGGTATCATCGAATTGGTCAAGGATAGGGAGACGAAGGAGCCGATGTGTCCCTGGAATGGCTCCTCGCTGGAAATGGCTGCTCTCCGCAAATACTGCCTGGATCACGGTATGTTCCTGTACACGCATTGGCACACCGTGCTCATTATCCCGCCGTTGATTATTACTGAAGAGCAGTTGAAAGAAGGGTTCGAGGTGCTGGATGAGGCCCTGGGGTTAACCGATAAGGCAGCGACAAGAAACGAGTAGCGAGAAATAAGTTAACGGGTGAAACTCGTAACGCATTTCTTGGCAACTTTTTTATCTTTTCTGCATCTGATTGGAGCAACTCTTTTGTACGAGGTGACCCATGTTCAACTTGAGCGGACTTTCTACTTCGAAAACAGAATCCCAACACGTCAAAGTGCTCATCCTCGGCGCAGGTCCGGCGGGATTGGCCGCGGCGCTGTATGCTGCCCGCGCTGAACTCGCCCCGCTGGTGCTGACCGGCATCCAACTCGGTGGCCAGGTTGCCCTGACGCATACCATCGAGAACTATCCCGGATTTCCGGAAGGTGTGGGCGGCAGCGAGCTGGGCGACCTGTTCCAGAAACAAGCTGAACGTTTCGGAGCGCGGGTCGAGTTCGATTCAGCCAGTGCGGCGGATCTGTCACAGCGGCCTTTTAAAATTACCACCGATAACGGCGATTACACTGCCGATACGTTGATCATCACTACCGGCGCCAGCCCCAATCATTTGAACGTCCCTGGCGAAGTCGAATTGACTGGCAAGGGCGTCTCCTACTGCGCCACCTGTGACGGTTGGCTTTTCAAAGATAAAAAGGTGGTGGTGATCGGCGGTGGAGACTCGGCCCTGGAAGAGGGTCTGTTCCTGACCCGCTATGCCTCCTCGGTGACGGTCATCCACAGGCGTGACAGCCTGCGCGCTGGCGCGGTGCTGCAAAAGCGGGCGCAGGAAAATCCTAAAATCAACTTCATCTGGGATACAGTCGAGGCTGAGATCGTTGGCAAGGGAAAGGTCGAGGCTGTACGCTTGAGAAACGTGAAGACCGGCGAAGAGACGGTTTTTCCGACGGATGGCATTTTCATCTTCATCGGCCACACGCCCAACACGCAGCTTTTCGAAGGCCAGTTGGCGATGGAGAAGGGCTACATCGAAGTGGATGACAAGATGCAGACCAGCGTGCCCGGCGTCTACGCGGCGGGCGAAGCCGCCGACCCGACCTTCCGCCAGGTGGTCACCTCGGCAGGAATGGGCGCGGCCGCGGCTATCACGGCGACGCGTTTTCTGGAGCATGAAAACAAATAACGTGGCGGCGGGATGGCATCCTGCCCTACTTTCTTAATTGCAGAATGGCGGGTTAGAACCCCGCCATTCTGTGACAAAAATCCTACCATTTTGGTCAACTCTATAGTATAAATTCGCCAATGTGCTCGACCGCAGAGAAGGCTATGTGCACGGAAAAAAAATAACCACGGAAGGATACGAAGTGCACAAAGAAAAAGACAAGAAATCCACGCTGCTTCGTGCCACAGCGTACCCGCAAGGGTATTCGAAGCTAAAGGATTTGGAGGCAATATGAGTAAAATATCTATTATCGGCGCAGGGATGACCGGTTCCACTTCCGCGGCCTGGCTGGCGGAACGCGAGATCGCTGACCTGGTGCTGGTGGACGTGGTCGAGGGCATGCCGCAGGGCAAGGCGCTCGACTTACTGGAAGCCATGCCGGTGCTCGGCAAGGATGTCGTCGTGGTGGGCAGCAATGACTACGCCACGACCAAAGGTTCGGATATCGTCGTCATCACCGCTGGCATTCCGCGCAAACCGGGCATGAGCCGCGAAGACCTGCTGACGACCAACGCCGAGATCGTCGGCACGGCGACGCGCGAATCGCTCAAGTATTCGCCGGAGGCGATCTTCGTCGTTTTGACTAACCCCCTGGATACGATGGCCTACCTGACCATGAAAGTGGGCAAGCTGCCGCCTCAGCGTGTGGTGGGTCAGGCGGGCGTGCTGGATTCAGCGCGCATGAGGGCTTTCGTAGCCCTGGAGACCGGCGTCAGCGTGGAGAACATCCACTGCTACGTGATGGGCGGCCACGGCGACGAGATGGTGCCATTGACGCGCGCCTCGAACATCGCTGGAATCCCGCTGGATGAGTACCTGTCCGCCGATAAACTGGCCGCCATCGTCGAGCGAACCCGAAAGGGCGGCGGCGAGATTGTCAGCCTGCTCAAGACCGGCTCGGCTTACTATGCCCCGGCGGCAGCCATTGCGCAGATGACCGAAGCCATTCTGAAGAATAAGCACCTGATCGTCCCTGCGGCGGCTTACATGCAGGGCGAATACGGGCTGACGGATATGTTCTTCGGCGTACCGGTGCAGTTGGGGCGTACAGGCGTCGAAAAGATCCACGAGTATAAGCTCACAAATGACGAAAAGGCCGCCCTGCAGAAATCAGCCGCCTTTGTAAAAGAGAGCATCAACATTTTACACAATTTGGTGAAGATATAAGTATGTTGTTTTGGAGGAAATGGGTATGATCCTGCATGAAAAGATAGCCGCGCAGCTCCCGGAATGGCGGGAGCGGGTCAAGAAACTGATCAAGGAACACGGTGATGTTGTGGTTGACCAGGTCACCATCGGGCAGGTCTACGGCGGGATGCGCGACGCCAAGGTTATGGTGACGGATATCTCCTACGTGGACCCGGCGGAGGGTATCCGTTTCCGGGGCTACTCAATCCCTGAAGTTTTGTTGAAATTGCCCAAGCCCCAAGGGGCTGAAATGCCATACGTAGGCGGGCTGTATTACCTGTTACTGATGGGTGAAATCCCGACCAAAGAGCAGGCGTGCGCCGTCGAGGCCGAGTGGGCCAGGCGCAGCGCGATCCCACAGCACGTCTACGAAGCGTTGCGCGCCATGCCCAAGGAAACCCACCCGATGACGCTCTTCACGCTGGCGGTGCAGTCGCTGCAGACCCAGTCCGAGTTCGCCCGGCGTTACCACGAAGGCATGCGCAAGGATGAATACTGGGAGCCGATGCTGGAGGACAGTCTGAACCTAACCGCCAAGCTGCCTGTCATCGCGGCTTTTATCTATAACCTGAAGTACAACGGAGGGGAAATCCCGCACGTGGACCCAGACCTGGACTGGGGCGCGAACTTCGCCCGCATGATGGGTGTGAAAGATAGGGGATATGAAGACCTGGCGCGGCTATATTTCATCCTCCATTCCGATCACGAAAGCGGCAACGTCAGCGCGCACACCACGCACCTGGTCGGCTCCTCGCTGGCAGATGCGTACTACGCCTTCTCGGCCGGTCTGAACGGCCTGGCCGGCCCGTTGCATGGATTGGCGAATCAGGAGTGCCTGGGCTGGCTGATCGGCGTGCGCGAGATGTTCGGCGGCGTGCCGACCAAAGAACAACTCCGCAAGTACGCCTGGGATACGCTCGAAAGCGGCAAGGTCATTCCCGGTTACGGGCACGCCGTGCTGCGCGTCCCGGATCCCCGCTTCACGGCGCAGATGGAGTTCGCCAGGCAGCGCTTCCCGGAGGATACTCTGGTGCAGATCGCCGATATGGTCTTCGAGATTGTTCCGCAGGTGTTGAAAGAGCAGGGCAAAGCCAAGAACCCGGCTCCCAATGTGGACGCCATCAGCGGTGCGCTACAATATCACTACGACGTGCGCCAGTTCGACTTCTACACCGTGCTGTTCGGCGTCGGGCGCGCCCTGGGCGTGACCGCCAATCTGGTCTGGGCGCGGGCATTGGGCCAGCCCATCGAGCGACCCAAGTCGCTGACGACGAAGATGCTGGAAGAGGCGGCCAAGAATGTGATGCATCCGGGCAATAACCAACAATAAGACCTTTCGGTACTAGAGATAATAAGACTTCCGAAGTTGAGTCCCTCTAACGAGGGCGGACTTCGGAAGTCTTATTCTGTGCAGGGCAACGCTTGTCAGGATTACTTTGGCTTACCAAAATAGAAATAGCCAAAGCCTATTGCTTGTAATAGGTAGATCACCACAGTGGACCAGACGAGCGCATTTCCCAGCCCATAGAATTTGTCAAACAGCGACGCGACAAAGCCGGTGAGGGTGACGACGAAACCACCCAGCAAGATGGCACGCTTCGCTTCGTCCTCTTTGGCGTTTCTTGCGAACCAGCCTATCGCTGCGATGCCGAGGAAGGCGGAGCCCAGGTATCTTCCTATGTATTGTCCGGAGATATCGAGGGCTACGCCGTACATGGACATTACCAGGACAGGCGCCAGGAGGAAAGCCAACCCGAAGAGAAACGCGACGATGGAGGCGATAGTCATAAAGGTATTGAGTTTCATGTTATTATCTCCTTTCGAATGAACAGCCGGGTTTTTGAAAATTTTCTCATTGAAGTTTTCACAGATTTGTATCCTACTCCTTTCTGGCCTTTCGGGCAAAACGAATCGTACCGATTTTGATCTTTCACTATGTTATTGCACTTCGGGGTCTGAAAGGATGCGTGTAAAAAAACTCCCCGCCGCCGACGAGGAGAGTTCAGAGCATCCTTAATGCCGGATGTCTATCAGCAGGCTCAACATCGTGTCGAATACCTTGGTGGCATACTCCCACTGGCCAGTGGGCGCATAGACCAGCATCTCCAGCACCC
>JALHUM010000190.1 GCA_022865905.1 Anaerolineales bacterium
AGGCTTACCAGATCAGCGAGAAGTACGTCGAGAACCTGGCGCAGGCCGACCAGACGGTGCAGAAACAGGTGCTGGCGACCTCGATTGGTCTATGGAAAACCGACCGGCCTGGTCACTCGGACCCGCAGGCCTGGGAGAACATGCAAGCGGTGCTGCTGGATATGGGCCTAATTTCGACAACTTTGGATTTATCGAAAGCCTTTACGAACGAGTTTCTGCCCTAAGAAACCACAGATGAAAGGGATAAACACAGGTTTTCATCCAATTATCCGTGTTCATCTGTGTTGATCTGTGGTGAAACCTTGACTGATCTTCTTCTCGTCGTTCGCGACCTGAGCGTGACCTTCCCCGATAGCAACGGCGGACTGCACGCGCTGGGCAATGTCTCATTTGACATTCGCCCGCAGGAATTCGTCTGTGTACTGGGGCCATCCGGCAGCGGCAAGAGCACCCTGCTGCGCATCCTGGCCGGGCTGCTCGCGCCGACCTCCGGAACCTTCTCTTTTACCGGCGGTTCGACTTCGCTTTCCGTGAGCGGCCAGCAGCCCCGGATTGGCGTGGTTTTTCAGCAGTCGAACCTGATGCCCTGGCGGACGGTGCTCGAAAACATCACCCTGCCGCTGGAGCTGGAAGGCGTGAACAGCGGCGAGGCGCGCACCAAAGCCCAGGAACTGATTGACCTGGTCGGCTTGCAGGGCTTCGAGTCCACCTGGCCGCGCGACCTTTCGGGCGGCATGGCGCAGCGCGTGGCGATTGCGCGCGCCCTGATCCACGACCCGGACATCCTCCTGCTGGATGAACCCTTCGGCTCGCTGGACGCACTGACGCGAGAGCGCATGTGGAGTGAGCTTTCACGCATCTGGCAGGCGCGCCAAAAGACTGTCCTGATGGTGACACATTCAATCAGCGAGGCGCTCTTCCTGGCCGACCGCGTGCTGGTTCTCACGCAGCGTCCTGGCAGTATTAAATTGGATTTAAGGGTGGATTTGCCTCGCCCGCGCCCGGAGGAGATCCGCTACACAGCGCACTTTGGCAGGCTGGCGAGGAAGTTGAAAGATGCGATAGGATAAGGGTCTCAAAGCTTGGGATGGGCGGCGAAGAAATCCCAGATCACGCGCGAGGTCTGGATCTTGAGCAGCGGCCAGGTGTGACCGGTCCCGGCGACGGCGTACAGTTCCACGGCGGCATCTTTCCGGCATGGGGCATAAACGGTGTGGGTGATCGCACCATCCTGTTCCACCTGTGCTTCGGCCGGACAACCATTCTGCTCCGCCCAGAAAGAGATGCCTTCCTCCACCGGTGTGAAGCCCACGTCGCTCAATTCGGGCGGCGCGCCGTTGCCGTTGTATGGGACGACAGTATCGTCAAGTCCATGCACATGGATGACCGAGATGGGCTGCTCCGGCTGGCAGGGTTCGAAGAGCAGCGAACCGGCCACTGGCGCGACCGCCGCGAAGGTAGCGGACATTTCGCAGGCCAGGCGGTAGGAGAAAATCCCGCCGTTGGACATACCCGCCGCATAGATACGCTTGAGGTCAATGCTGGCATAGGACTCGATATCGATGATCATCTGGCGGGTGAAGCCAACATCGTCAATGTCATGTCCCTGGCATAGAAGCAGCAGCGCCCGTCATTCCACGAGAGGGTGCTGGCATCATCGCCCGTGCCGTTGGGATAGACCACGATGAAATGCTCCTCGTCGGCAATGCGGTTGAAGCCGCTGATCAGATGCGCCGCCTCGGCGTTGCCGCTGAAGCCGTGAAAGACAAGCAGCAGGGGCGACGGCTGACTGAGATCGAGTCCGGCAGGCACGTGAAGCAAGTAAGTTCGCTTCAAGCCGTTCACGCTTATGGTATGCAATTGGTCGCCCGCCTGTTCAGTAGTGACCGGGGTGGCCTCGCTGCGTTGGCAGGCCAGGGCGGCAAGCAACAGTATAACGGGGATCAAGACAACCCTAAAATTGCGCTTGAATGATTTCATTTATTTCACCACCCAGATCCAGCCCAGGGCTGTCAGGGGGATGAAGAATAGCAACACAGCGGTCGTCCCTGCCAGTGCGCCGTGACCCTCGCGCTCGTCCACCAGCGAGAGCACAGGATATATGCCCTCCACCTTCCAGCGCGGGCCGCCGAACCAGGTGAAGAGCAACCCGCCCAGCAGCCCGCCGATGTGACCAAAATTGTCCACGCCCTGGCTAGTGAAACCGATAAACAGGTTATAACCTGCAATGAATAGCAGATTCAACAACGTTGCATTGATGCGATTCCCCAGGAGGCCGCGGTTTTTGATCAAGAAGATGCCTTCAGCGGCTATCAGGCCGAAAATGGCGGTGGATGCGCCCAACGAGGGGTTCGGAACCAGCAGGAACGAGAGCACGTTCCCGGCATAGGCGCTCAAGAAGTAAAGCAGCAGGAATCGCCCGTGACCGAAACGCGCCTCCAGTCCGCGCCCGTAAATGACCAATGCGTACATGTTGAAACCGATGTGCAGGAGCGAAGCGTGCAGAAAGACCGG
>JALHUM010000191.1 GCA_022865905.1 Anaerolineales bacterium
ATCCCTGATATCGAAGGCCGCACCTACCCGGCTCAGTTAGCTGGTAAGCTATATCCTAAAGGTATCCCAATTTACGCCGAAACCGACCTGCTCAAGCTCATCAAGGATATGAAAGTGGACCAGGTCGTTTTCGCTTACAGCGACGTGCCGCACGAGTACGTCATGCACAAGGCTTCGATGGTGCTGGCGGCTGGTCCAGACTTCCGCCTGATGGGCGAGAAGTCCACCCAGATCAAGTCCAGCAAGCCGGTCGTCTCGGTTTGCGCTGTCCGCACTGGAGCGGGCAAAAGTCAGACAACCCGCCGCGTCTCGCTCATCCTGCGCGCCATGGGCTATAAGGTAGCTGCCATCCGTCACCCGATGCCCTACGGCAATCTGATCCGCCAGGAAGTGCAGCGCTTCGCGGATTACGATGATCTGGACGAGTACGAGTGCACCATCGAGGAACGCGAAGAGTACGAGCCGCACATTGACAACGGTGTCATCGTCTACGCGGGTGTGGATTACGAGAAGATTCTGCGTCAGGCCGAAAAGGAAGTGGACATCGTGCTGTGGGACGGCGGCAACAATGACTTCCCGTTCTACGTTTCGGACCTGCAAATTGTCGTCGCCGACCCGCACCGTCCAGGCCACGAGGTCTCCTATCACCCTGGCGAGACCAACGTCCGCAGCGCGAACGTGTTCGTCATCAACAAGGTGGATACGGCAGATGCCGAGAACGTCATCAAGGTGCGCGAGAACCTGCGCCTGCTCAACCCCAAGGCGACTGTCATCGAGGCCGCATCCCTGCTCTTCGTGGACGATCCCGATGCGATCCGCGGCAAGCGCGTCCTGGTGATTGAAGACGGCCCGACGGTGACGCACGGTGAGATGGCCTACGGCGCCGGGTACGTGGCTGCCAGGCGCTTCGGCGCGGCCGAGATCGTTGATCCGCGTCCGTTCGCGGTCAACTCCATCAAGGCCACTTATGAGAAGTACCCCAAGACCGGCCCCATCCTGCCAGCCATGGGCTACGGCGAGGCGCAGACGAGAGACCTGGAGGCCACCATCAACGCATCTGACGTGGACATGGTCATCATCGGCACGCCGATTGACCTGAAGCGCATCATCAAGATCAACAAGCCTGCCCAGCGTGTGCGCTACGAGCTGCAGGAGATCGGCCAACCGACCCTGGAGGATATTTTGAAGACCAAGTTTGGGAAGAAGAAGTAGTCAAATAGTCGTTAGTCTGATAGTCAGATGGTCAGGGGTAGCGTTACAAAAAGGACTGGTTTGCGCCAGTCCTTTTTGTAATTGCATGTGGGTCGAAGTAATAATCCCGTATCATTTAAGCTTGCTTTTGAATACTTTGAATTCCTGGACTTTTCCCTCAATCTTCGACCATCGCCCGATCTCCCCCATATCAACAGTCTGATTCTGAGCAACCAACATAGCCTGTGCCAGTCCTTGCTTGTCACCCCAGAAATAGTAGGCGCACAACCGGTCTTTCACGCAATCAGTGGGCGAAATGACCCTGAGAATTCCTGTCGCAAGTTCAATTTCGGATATTTCTTTTACAGGTTCCTCTCCAACAGATAGGGGACCTTTGGGAAATTCTACAAAAAACTCAGTATCAGGATTTTCGAAATAACGCCCTTTTTCCCGAAAACCAATTTTCTCCATTGAGGCTTTGATCCTGCTCCTTTTCGCAAACTGGACGTTGATCAAATCCAGATCCTTCGAAACATACCTGCCGCTGCTGTAAAACGCAACAGTCGCACCCCCCGAAAGCACAACATTGATTCCCGCTTTCCTTAGATGTGATTGGATATATGCCGCCAGTTCGATTTGGGTCATATTCTTTATTTGTTTCATAATGTCTTTCCGCGCCCCCTTGGCCTGCGTCTATTCATAGTTAATTGTTCCTGCTCTTCCTCTGGATAAAAAGAGAGAGCTTTTATCAACAGTTCTTTTAGTTCTTTCAGGAAAGGGTAACGTGGGTTTAAAGTGTAAAGCCGTGTTCGTCCTGCCAGGCGGCTTGCTAAAACGCCTCCAGCCTCCAATTTTTCCAATTGCTTTTGAATCGCGTAAAGGTCCGCATCGAAGAATCGGGTTATGTCCCTTGCATATCCTTCTTCGCGAGCAAGGATAAAGATCAACACTCTCTCCGCGCTTATCGAGCCAAGAAGTGGTTCCAGCATAATCATCGCTCCTCGAGTCATAAGACTAACATTGTTAGTCAAATGACCAATAATATTGGTCATTATATCACTTTACCGTCACAACATAAACCTGGAGTCTTGAACATGACCGAACCTGCCTGGGATGGAAAAGCGGACGAATTGCAGGAGATCGGCCAGCCGAGGTTGGAAGATATCCTCAAAGCGAAGTTCGGGAAGAAGGAATAGCCTGTTGGCAGGTGACCGTCACCTTCGCGAAGCGCCCCCGAAGTGGGCAAGGTGACGGTCACTTTTTTACAGGAGTCGGGTGATGGACTTGCCCGACTCTTTGCTTAATAATCTTCGTATGGAAAAAATTACCTCATCCAATGGCCGGATTACCATTCCTTCAGAAATTCGTCGCCAATTGGGAGTAAAAGAAGGTGTTCATATTGTGATTGGTGTGGATGATGCGAACATGAAAATCATCCTGACCCCCATCACGCGCTCGTATATTCACAGCCTGCGCGGCAAATACAGAGGCAGGGGGCTGATGAAAGCGTTGCTGGCTGAGAAAAAACGAGAAATGGAGTAAATGATACAACGGACATGTGCGCTACGAGCTGCAGGAGATCGGCCAGCCGCCGCTGGAGGATATTTTGAAGGCGAAGTATGGGAAAAAGTAAGTCGGTAGGTTGGAAAATTGGTAGACCGGGGGTCGGGCGAGGTATTTGCCCGACCCCTTTTGATTTCTTTCACTCTGAACATTGCTATAATAGATGTATTCCTTTGTGAGGGTGAGTCGGATGTACACTTACGATAAAGACGAGGCCCGCCAAAAAATCGCTGCGCTCGTGGAAGCCTTTCACACCAATGAAATGGCGCTTGAAAAAGCGCCCGAAGCGCAGATCGAAAATGACTTCATCCGTCCGTTGTTTGAAGCCTTGAATTGGAACGTGCGCAACGAGGGACTCTCGCCCACGCAACAGGAGTTTCGTCTCCAGCGCACAGACAGGCTGGGCAAGCGCCCCGATTACATTTTGCACCTGGATGGGCGCAATGTCCTGGTGATGGATGCCAAGCAGGTCAAGTATTCCATGCACGACCCGCGCTGGTTGAACCAGGTGTATTCCTACGCTTATTCCTCGCAGAACAGCAGTCCATCGAAAAAGATTGATTTTGCCATCCTGACCGATTTTCAGGAGTTCATCGTTTTGGATTGCACCTTGTTTGCCGCCCGGCACGACGCGGTAAACAACTTCCGCGCCATTGATTGGACGTACAACGATTATGTGACCCAGTTCGATACGCTATGGGAATTGTTCGAGCGGAACAATGTCTTAAACGATAGCAAAGAACGAAAGAGCGGGCTGTGGTCGCGTTATCTCTCGCCACAAAAGGTGAAGGCCAACCGCATTGCGCCGGATAAAGCCTTCCTGGCGCAAATGGACGATGAGAAAACCGGCTGGCGCGTTTTGCTGGCAAAAGATATGAAGAAGCACAACCCGTCGGCGGACGGCGAACTGATTACCGCGGCAGTACAGTTATGGATTGACCGGCTGATCTTCGTTAAAGCGCTTTCAGACCGCGAAGTGGACGAAGATTATTTGAGCCAGTTGGAAGAACGCGTGGCCAGGGCGGGCTTGGGAGAGGACGATACCAGTTGGTTCAAGGCTTGCCGGGATATTTTCGAGAGTCTGAACAACTTCTATAACGGGAGCATCTTCAAGTCCCGCCCCGAACTCGAAGCGGTGTCCGTCTCGAACAAAGTGGTCCGTTCCATCATCCGTGATCTGCAGCCCGAAAATTCTCCGTACAACTTTGCCGTTTTACCGGTTGAAATCCTGGGGACGATTTACGAACGCTTTTTGGGCCGCGTGGTGCGGACGACGGATAAGCAGGTCAAGATCGAAGACAAGCCCGAAGTGCGCAAAGCAGGCGGCGTGTATTACACCCCGCAGTACATCGTGGATTACATCGTCAAGAATACGCTGGGAAAGTTATTGGCAGAATGCAAAACCCCCGCAGACGCGGCCCGATTGAAAATCCTCGACCCTGCCTGCGGCTCCGGCTCGTTTTTGCTGGGCGCGTACAGCGCGTTGATCGAGTGGCATAAGGATTACTATTCCCGCGCAGGCAAGGAAAAACGCGACCAGGAATCCTTTTACATTGACGAGAACGGCGAGATCCGCCTGACCGCCAAACTGAAACGCGAGATTTTACGCAACAACCTGTACGGCGTGGATATTGACCCGCAGGCCGTGGAAGTGACCGTCTTCTCGCTCTCGCTGAAAGCGCTGGAAGATTTGCGCGAGGGCGAACTGACCGAGGAGCGCACGCTCTTCCACCAGACCGTTCTGCCTGATTTGAGCGCCAATATCAAGAACGGCAACAGCTTGATCGGCTCGGATTATTTCAGCGGGCAGATGTTCCCGGATGCGGCCACGATGAAGCGCGTCAACGCCTTTGATTGGGAGAAGGAATTTCCACAAATCTTCGGCGCGCAGCCCATAAAGGTCTCCCCTTCGGGGACGATGTCAGAGACCTTTAGGGACTCTGGCATGGCTGGCTTCGATGCCATCATCGGCAACCCGCCGTACATTCGCATTCAAAACATGAAAGAATGGGCGCCACTGGAAGTGGAGATTTACAAGGAGCTTTATACCTCCGCCAAAGCGGGCAACTATGATATTTACGTGGTCTTTGTCGAAAAAGCATTGAGCCTGCTCAACCAGCGCGGACGGTTGGGTTATATTTTACCGCACAAGTTTTTCAACGCGCAATACGGCGCAGGCTTGCGCGGGGAGATTGCGCGCGGCAGGCATTTGGGCAAAGTGATTCACTTTGGCGACTTGCAAGTTTTCGACGGCGCAACCACCTATACCTGCCTGCTATTTTTGGATAAGACCGGCAATGACGAATTTGATTTTGTGAAAGTAAAAGACCTGGAAGGCTGGCGCGCGCAGACTTCCGAAGTCTTTGAGACTTCGGAAGTCTCTGGGCGAATCGCCGCCGCAAATGTGACGGAGGCCGAGTGGAATTTTACAGTTGGTCAGGGAGCAAGACTGTTTGAAAGACTTTCACAAATGCCTGTGAAGTTGGGCGATATTTCTAAAATCTTTGTGGGACTTCAAACAAGTGCCGATACGGTATTTCTTTTCAAAGATTCGATTTTGCCATCTGTAGAAACAATGACAGTTTCATCAAAAGAATTATCGAATGATGTGACAATTGAAACTGCACTTCTCAAGCCTGTAGTAAGAAGTGGAGATATTGTAAGATATTTTGCAACACCAACTGCGCTTGTGCTATTCCCATACGAAGTGCAAAGTGGAAAGTTCAATCTTATTGCTGAGAAAAAATTACGTTCTGATTTTAAAAAAACTTGGGACTATCTAACGGTCAACAAAAAATTGCTCTCGGAGAGAGAACATGGAAAGTTTATGAATATTGGCTGGTATCAGCTCTATCCAAAAAATTTAGACACTTGGGAACAGCCTAAAATCATGATGCCGTATATGATTACAAGGCTTTCGGCATATTACGATGAAGAAAAATTTTATTTCGTGAATGTTACCACTGGCGGTTTTGGCTTAACAACAAAGCCCGAATACGGCTCTCAAAAATACATTACAGGGCTTCTTAATAGCAAATTACTTGACTGGTACATGAAACAAGTAAGCACAACTTTTCACGGCGGTTATTATGCCGCAAACAAACAATTTTTAGTTCAACTTCCCATCCGCGCCATCAACTTCTCCGACCCCGCTGAGAAAGCCGCCCACGATAAAATGGTCTCGCTGGTGGAGCAAATGCTGGCCTTGCACAAAGACAAAGCGGCGGCAAAGACACAGTCCGTGCAGGAGGTGGCCGCGCGTCAAATCCGGGCGGTGGATGAGGCCATTGACAGGCTCGTCTATGAATTGTATGGGTTGAGTGAGGAAGAGATTAAGAGTGTGGAAGGGAAGTGACCCCCTCCCGTCCTTTGCGAAGCATCCCCGGAGGGGACCCCCATCCGAAAAGAACGTATGAGGTGGGGAGAATGAGATGTGCTTATGAAAACATTAGTACTTGAGCAATGTGAAGTTTCGTTCCTCCCCCATTTCCGCTCTTTGAAATGGGGGAGGTAGGAGGGGGTCCAATGCACAAACGCACAACCCCGAAAATCTTTGGGCGCGCCAAACAATTACACCGCAACATGACTCCTTCAGAAGCCAAACTCTGGGCGCGATTACGGGCGCATCGCATGAAAGATGTCATTTTCGCAATCAATACGCCATCGGCAATTATGTGGTAGATTTTTGCGCACCGCGAAGAAAACTCATCCTCGAACTGGATGGAAGTCAGCACTTGGAACAGCAGGAATATGATGATGAACGGACAACGTTTTTTGAATCCAAAGGCTACCGCGTTTTGCGCATCTGGAATAACGAAGTGATGAACGATATCGAAGGGGTTCTGCGCGCCATAGACCTTGCGCTGGAAGAAAACAGTAAAATTGAGTGACAATTAGAATCTTCACACCGAAATAAAAGAGCCTCAGGCGAGACTCTCATACGCTTGCCCCTACGGGCGATCCACATCCGCTAAACGGATTAACTATATTATGCACACATCGAGTGGAATTTCAAGATAAATTATTGCCGCCCCGCGCGCCAATCACAGCGGTTGGGGCCAATTACATAATAAGGCCAGTCAGTCAACCGATGAATATCAAAAAGAAGAAAAGAGAGAGTATGTTCATAGACCGGGCAGAAATCGAAGTAAAATCCGGCCAGGGAGGGGATGGCATGGTTCATTTTCGCCGCGAGAAATACGTGCCGCGCGGCGGCCCGGATGGCGGCGACGGTGGCAAGGGTGGGGACGTGGTGCTGGTGGAAGTCAAGTAGGGCGGGCAGGGTCTACCCTTAAATTGGAGGCCGGGTTTCTCACCCCCTTCTGGGACCTTCGGGAGCCCCGGCCCCTTCTTAATGATAAACCTTGTTCTAGGCAGCCTCCCAACCCTTCCCTTCTTAGAACATTTGTTTTATAATGATCGGCGTCAAGGGACATTTTGTCCCCTGTGTGATTCGAAACCCGCTCTTTCAAAACTCTGCCGATGGTCACCCTGCTTTACCCCTACTTTCCCCATCTACTCCAGCTTTTCCTGCTCGCCAGGCAGGATATTGTCCCTCGGCCTATTCGTTCCGCGCGAATTCAAAAAAAAGTGACTCGAATTCGGGAGATGCCACCGCTGCAGGGCAGTGGAGGGATTTGTTCCTCATTGTTCCTCAAGATCAAATCGCAGCCTGCCCGCCTCGTTGGTCAGAGAAAGGTTTCCCCCGATCTTCGTGTTCCTTTGAGCCCTTTGTGACCTTCGTGGTAAAAACTGGTGATCCCTCCTGCCGTCTGGTCCTCAGCCGGGGTATTCGTTCCTCCTTCGTTCCACGGAACGAATACCGGATGACTACGGAGTTCTGCATAGTTCGCCGAACCAAAATCCTGTTTTTGTCAGGGAAAAATACCTGGCCAGTTCACCGATTTATGCAAGAAGCAGTGTTTTGCATGCTTGTCTACGATCTGGATTTCCCCTGCCTGGACGGCTGGGCGATGCACAAGGCCCGCGCCATGGGTGTTACCCGCTGGCAGGTTTTGTCAATCATTGCATATAGAGACGGTATAATCATGCCTGACTGGAGACAGCATGTTTATTGACCAGGCAGAGATCGAAGTCAAATCCGGCAAGGGCGGGGATGGCATGGTGCATTTCCATCGCGAGAAATACGTGCCGCGCGGCGG
>JALHUM010000192.1 GCA_022865905.1 Anaerolineales bacterium
CGATGTTGACGCGCTCACCCTTCTTATCTGCCAGCCAGCCGCCGGGAATGGTGCTCAGCATCATGAACAAGCCGAACACGCTGTTCATCAAGCCAATTTCCCTGAAATTCAAGCCCCCGAATTCCTGCATGTAGACCGGCAGCAGGTTCATGGATAGGCCAAACGAGATGTCGCGCACGCCATCCGTGATGAGCACCCAGGTGATCACACCTCCGGCCACCAGCAAGCCGAACATCGTCCCCAGGTTGTCTTTCAAACTAACGAACGACAGCTTCTGGGGCCTGGATTCGCTCCCCTTTGAAGCCTCGCGCGCCATGCTGACACGGATGACCGTCGCGATGACGTACAGCCCGGCAGCCACCATCAGCATTTTCTTGAAGCCGTACAAATCCACCAGCCAGCCGCCCAGCACCGGTCCCACCACGCCGACGATCATGAACAGCGCCTGGGAAATGCCAAACACCTTGGCGCGATTTTCCTCGCTGGAGTGCTCGGCGATAAAAGCGTCGAAACTGGGGCCGACCAGCGAACCGGTGATGGCCTGAAAGGCCGAGGCCACCAGCAGCCACTGCCAGGTCGGGGCGGCGATCAGGGCAACGTAAGTAAAAATGCCCACGATACTGCCAATGGCAATCGCCCGCAGGCGGCCGAGCGTATCCGAGATCCAGCCGCCCAGGATCTGCAGCGCCAGCGGGATGATCTGCGAAATGGTGAAGAACAGGCCAATCTGTCCCACCGTCGCGCCCATATCTTTGATATAGAGCGGCATCAGCGGCCCGTACATGTTGCCGCCGACGTTGGCAAAGATCATCGCCACCAGGAAGAGCAGCACCAGTCCGCTCAACAGCGGCTGCTTTTTGGCTTGCACTGCCGTCGTTTCCACAGGCATCCTCAAAGCCCACCCTCCGCTACCCGATGTAAACCTGCACGCGCTCGCCGTCTTCGCCCTCGTCCACGTTGACGATCAGCGGCTCTTCGCCAGTAAATCCGGTCTCGACCACCCGGATGATATCATCTACATTGGTTTTCTCCAGATTGGGGATCTTGTGGCCAAAGCGGCGCAGGAACCAGGCTGTGAATTTCAATGGCAAAGGAAAGCCCAGGAAAATACGCTGCGGCTTTTCGCCGGGCTTTTGGTGCACATCCACGAAAAGCCAGCGCGCCTTGCGGGTACCCGCGGCTGCTGCGATGACGGCCACGCCCAGCAGCAAGACCGGCAGCCCCAGGCAGTAGAACCAGCCGCGGATGCTGGCAGGGTGCATGTTGGCATACATGATCCACCCACCCAGAATGGTGACGCCGACGCCAAGCCCCAAGGGAATGAGCCACAGGCGGCGAACGGTATCTTTGATGCGGGCAATCCTCGGATCTGCTTCCAGGCTGGACTTTTCGGCTTCTTTCGCGGATTTTTCCGCGCCCGCCTGGCGCGTTGACGAGGGGCCTGCTTCCGCTTCGGCGGCCCGAGTCTCATCCTCGGCCGGATTCTGCTCGAGGGTCTGCATCAGGCGTAGTCCCTCTTCCGGCGTGATCTTGCCATCTTCGATCATCTTCAGAATTTGGTTGCGTTCCTGGTCAGTCATAGCATTCTCCTCATCACCCTTTCCCCTTGCCCCTCCCCCTTAGAGCCTATCCGAAAAACGCTCCAGACGCCGTCCTCGGCGGCGGGGACGCCGCCGGGAGCCGGATATGCCCCTTGCCCCTCCCCCGTAGGGGCAGGGGCTGGGGTGAGGGGAAAGACAATGTCACTTGTTTTCCAGAGCTGCCAGCAGCTTCTCAGCTTCATCGAGTGAGATCTTCTTCACCTGGAGCATTTTGAGGATGGTCAGCCGCTCCTCATCGCTGACCGGCTCGCCGCGTTCGACGGGTTTCTGGCCGGAGAATCTGAACACTTCCGATCCTCCGATCACGACCCTCCCCTCGAATCCTCTCCCGTGTGGGCGGCGGGTACGCGCTTCGGCGGCGCGCGCTTTGGCCTCGGCGCGGCGCATGGCCGCCGCTATTTTTACTTCCGCGTGGCGCGAGGCCGCTTCCGTGCGCGCCTGGGCGCGTTCCAGCGCGGCCTGCACACGGCGGTTGATGCGCTCGGAGAGATCCGCTGGGATCGGAGGAATAGGTGGGATCGGTGGGATGGGCGGGATCCCCCAATCGGAAATATCTCCCATCCCAACGCCAAAATCGGCGGCCGAGTCCCATTTCTCGGCCTTGCTGGTGACGATCAGTTCGTCGCCGGCCGTCAGGAACATCCTGGCTGACCCACTGCCCAACGTGATCGTTTGGGTTGGGCTTTCTTCTGTCCACTCGATGCCGGGAAAATCCACATGAAGGGACTCTGGCGAACCAGCGGTCAGGTTCAATTCAACGTCCGCGTTCGGCGGCAGGCGCAGGAGCAGGTCATCGCCGGCGGTGATGTGATATTCTTTCCCTGGCAGGGGTTCCAGGTAGAGCGTGGCGTCTGCACCGGTGGTAGCCACCACGCCGCCGCGCGCGTTGCGCAGGAACAGGTCCGAGCCGACGTTCTCGATGGTCACCGATCCCTCGACATCGCGGAAGGAGGCGTCACCGCCTATGGTAGCAATCGCACAATCGCCGCGACCGCCGCGCAAGGCAAAATCGCCGCTAACCCGGTCGGCGGTCAGGCTGCCAACGCTGCGCAAGGACGCGTCTCCGGCGATCGTTCCCAAAGTAGCGGCGCTGGTATCGTTCAGGCACAGGTCGCCGGCCACAGGTCCGAGGTGGATCGCCCCGCTCAGGGCCTGCAGGCATGCGTCGCCGGCCACAGTCTCGACGCGCAGGCTGGCCTGGCGCGGCAAGTACAAGATCAGATTCTCGTCACAGGAAACAAGCACCTGCTCCGCGTCCACCCTGACATCCAGTGTCTCCCCATCCGTCTTGGCCATGATCTCAGATCGCTCCCAACCTGCGACGCGCAAGTCGCCGGGGATGGATTGCACCGTCACTGCCGGCGACGGGCCGACCGATATGGTTTGTTGTTTCATAGGTCACTCCTCTTCCCCATGCAAGAGACGCATGGCGTCGTTGGCAGAAATCTTGCCGGCATCCAGCTCTTCGAGGATGCTGCGGCGTTTCTCGTCGGAGATTTCAGGTTCATCCTCATCCTTGCCTGGCTCGTAGCCCATGGCGCGGATGACTTCGTGCAAGCGGTTGCGGATGGTGGGGTACGAAAGCCCTAATTCATCTTCCACGCGGGTGATCTTACCCTCGCAACGGATGAAAGTCTCCACGAAATCCAACTGTTCCTCATTCAAGCCAGGCAGAACGTTGTTGGAGAAACGGCCTTCGATGGAGGTGTCGCAGGCATCGCAGTGCAGGCGGGTGACAGTCAGCTCATTACTGCAAACCGGGCATTTACTCATGGATGGTTTCATACAATCCCCCTTTTAGCGGGCAGACCACACAATGGTTTGATTGACAGCGTAGTGTTCTTTCAAGCTTTTGCCTGCCTTAATGAGCAGATCACCCAGCCGGGCCAGGGTTCGCTGGTACCAGGTTCCCTGTTCGATCCGGGATACAGGCCGGAGGTGGTCGAGCCAGGCATCCTCCCGTTCAGGGCGGCGGTGATCCTCGCTTATCGCCGACAAACTCAGGGCTATGGATAAAAATTGGTTTTGCATAGCAACCTCCTGTCTAACACTTAGAGCATAAAAGCACAACACACTTTTCAATTCTCTTAATATTATATACA
>JALHUM010000193.1 GCA_022865905.1 Anaerolineales bacterium
GATGGGGTGACCCAGCGCCACCGCCCCGCCGTGCACGTTGACCTTGTCCCAATCCCAGCCGTCTTTTTCGAGGGCGTAGCCGTCGGCCAAGACCTGGGCGGCGAAGGCTTCGTTGAGTTCGATCAGGTCAACATCCTTTAATGTCCAGCCGATCTTTTTCAGAAGTTTCGGGATGGCCAGCGCCGGTGCGCGGAAGAGGTACTTCGGTTCATCCGCAGCTTGCGCATAGCCAACAATCCGCGCTAGAGGCTTCAATCCTTTCTTTTCGGCGTATGCGCGGCTGGCGACGATCACCGCCGCTGCGCCGTCGTTCAAGCCGGGCGCGTTCCCAGCGGTGACTTTGCCGTCTTTTTGGAAAGCAGGCCGAAGTCCGGCCAGGCCTTCGAGCGTGGTGTCGCGGCGCGGGGACTCGTCGGTATCGAAGATGGTTGTCCCTTTCTTACTGACCATTTCCACCGGCACGATCTCGGCCTTGAACCTGCCACTGTCGTTAGCGGCGAGGGCTTTTTGGTGGCTCTCGTACGAGAACTTGTCCATCGCCTCGCGGCTGACATCGTACTCCTTGGCGATGAACTCAGCGGCGTCGCCCATTCCCCAGTTGGCCAGCGAGCACCACAACCCGTCGTAGAGCAGGGCGTCGGTCAATTGAACGTGGCCGAAGCGTAGCTCGCCGGAGCGGCCCCTGACCAGGTACGGTGCGCCACTCATAGACTCGAACCCGCCCGCGACGAACAATTGTCCCTCCCCGGCCTTGATGGAAATGGCGGCCAGCATGGCAGCCTTCAACCCCGATCCGCACACCTTGTTCAGTGTGGTCGCGCCGACCGAGGAGGGCAGTCCGGCGTGAATGACAGCCTGCCTGCCGGGCGCCTGTCCCAGCCCGGCCGAGACAACGTTACCCATGAAGACCTCGTCAATGTCAGCCGGATTGATGCTGGCGCGCTCCACGGCGGCCTTGATAACCATTGCCCCCAGCTTCGGCGCGCTGAAACCGGACAGGCTGCCCTGGAACTTTCCGCTCGGTGTGCGAACGGCAGATAAAATGACTGCTTCGTTTGGTGATGTCATAGTTCGATTTCTCCTTAGTGGAATAGAAATTTGTGATGCGTGGGGTTCACGGATTACTTCGCTCCCGGCGGCGAAAGGAAGCGCGCCAGCCATTTGCCTGGGTCCTCTTCCGTAACATAAGAGCCGGTTGTCATGACGTTTATCCAGGTGTGCCCTGGTTTGAGCGGAAACGGATTCTCGTTGATGTCCACGAAGCGGATCGGGCGTTGTAGCTGAGTTGCTTGCTCGTATTCTCCGCCTATTGTGCTCCAATATATTCTGTAAACCTGTCCGTCCCGGAACAGGTACGCAGATCCGAAATTGCCCGCTTGAAGGTTGATATCAATGATGGTCGGCGCCATGGCTGTGTGCTCGGCAAATAGGACGATCACGTTATCGAAAAGCAACTGACGACCTGTCAACCGGTCGGTGCTGGGATGGAAAATGCCAGAGCCGTCGGTGTTATCATCGTACCGCATGTACGCGCCCGAAAGCAGGTCGAACTTCCAGAGAGTCTGGTTGAGGAAGCTGTAAAACACTCTTAGTTCTTGCGCGTTCATGCTCCCAGGCGGCTGCTGCTCCGAGAAAACATTCCCAGAATAGTTCAGCGCCTGGCCGGGATTCTTTGCTCTCTGTGCCTCGGCAAGTTGGCGCATCTTCGTGACATCCATGAAGGCGCTGTTGATGTCATCCTCGTCTGAACCGTAGGCATAGGTACAGCCGGGCGCGTGCGCAAGGACAGTGGGATCCCCGCTGGCAGAAACCAGGCAGCTACCCGTGAAGAAGTTCCGGATGTAGACGTACGGCCAGCGCATGGATCTAATTGGCCCTACGGCTGAAAGTCCTCCCACATCTCCTCCACCATCGCCTCCTCCGCCCGGCTGCTCTGGCGTTGGGCTTTCATACGTACCGGTAGGAGTCGGGGTTGGCGGGGTTTCCACCAGACCGGCGTCCCAATTCATGTCGGTCGCAGTGACATTGAAATTGGGCGTCAGGCCGGTCAGCGGGTCGGCGTCGCTGTCCAGATCGTCGAAACCGAAATCCGGAGTCGTGAATGCCAGCGAGCTGGTTTGGTCGAAGCCAATCACATAGTCGCCCGCGCTAACTTTGAAGCCATAGTAGCCATTGGAATCGGTGGATGTAGTCTGGAGAGTATTACCAGCGGTATCGTAGAGCGTGACGCAGACGCCGCCTACTCCCGGCTCATCCGGATCTTGAACTCCATTTAAATTCTCATCCAGCCAGACGAGATTACCCAAGACTATATCAGCCGCCTCGAAAGGCTCTTCCCGTACCGCGCAATCTCCCGTAATGCTCTCTTTGGTTTTTGGCTCTTCCCCGTAGAAGGCCACCAGGAAGCGGGTCATGCCTTCACTGATATAGATTTCGAACACCATCGGCGCGAAGGAAAGACCGGCCTGCGGTCGCGCCGAGGGTGGGAAGTTGGTGATCGAGATCAGGATCGCTGGCAGCTTCAGCAAGTCTGGATTACCAACTAGTTGGCCGGTCAACGGGTTGAATCCGGCTGGAAAATCGTCTAGGTCTGGGCCGAAGGCTGATGAAGCCTGGGTTGACTGCGGGGTGGGCGTGAAGGTGATTGTTTGGCTGGGCGGTGCAGCAGGTTGCTGTATCTCGCTCTTCCCTTCTGTAAAGGTTGCAGTGGGTTCTTCGGTGGTCGCTTCCGTGGACGCTGACGTTCTCGTGCAGGCCGAAACGAGTAGCGCCGCGGTGAGTAGCAAGGTGAAAAAGTTATATTTCCTTTGTATGGCAACCTCCTCCTCATCCTGAAAAACGATCGAAGAACTATTCGCTACCCCAGCCTTCCCGAACGCGGCGATACGTCTCTTCCAACTCTTCGGGCAGGCCGCGCGTTTGCCCCAGAGTGGACATGAAATTGGTATCGCCGCCCCAGCGCGGGACGATGTGCATATGGACGTGCTCGGCGACCCCCGCCCCGGCGAGGGCGCCGATATTCGCTCCCACGTTGAAGGCTTCGGGTTGGTAAACCTTGCGCAGTATCCGGATGCACCGGGTGGTCAACTCCATCACTTCGGCGCGCGTCTCGGCGTCTAAGTCCTCGAAGGATGGCTGATGGTCGGTTGGCACGACCATCAGATGGCCGCTGGTGTAGGGGTAGCGGTTCAGGATGACAAAAGCCCGCCGGCCGCGAAAGACGATCAGGTTTTCCGGGCTGTCGGCTTGCGTCTGCACGTTGCAGAAGACGCAACCTTCCTCGTCGTGGTTTTGGATATATGTCATGCGCCAGGGGGACCAGATGTGTTTCATCGTTGTCGGAGTGCGAAATCTCCTGATCTCACACTGTAATCCTTCCCGAACTCGTGCGACTTCAGATTCCGTTGTCCGTTGTATTGTAGCAAAGAATCGGGATATGAGGAATAGTTGACACAGGGCCTTATCAAAGTCGAGAAGTATCCTGCCAGTTTGCCCCATCCCCCTACCGCCTTCCCCAGGGAAGGCGGAAAAGAAGCGAAAAAAGGGGTGCGAGGGCGCTTCGCGCCCAGCGCACCCCTTTTTCGCACAGTTCTCCCCTCCCCGATTCGGGGAGGGGCTGGGGGTGGGGATGAAAACTCGTACGATGAGAAAGTCCCTATAGTTGACAGTCTTCTGTAACGAGGGTATGCTCAACGAAATATGGATCAATTACCGCTCTTCAATATCCCCGCTCGCTGGACCGTTACCGACCTGACGCGCTACCTGCGCCAGTTACTCGAATCCGACGATGTGCTCCAGGCGATCTGGGTGCAGGCGGAGATCTCCAACCTGGCGAGCCCCGCTTCAGGCCACCTGTACTTCACGCTCAAAGATTCCGCTGCCTCCCTGCGCTGCGTGATGTGGCGCGGCGACGCAGCCCGTCTGCAGTTGGCCTTGCAGGATGGCATGGCGGTGGAAGTGCACGGCGGCATCCGCGTCTACGAACCCCAGGGGCAGTACCAGCTTCAGGCGGACGCCATCCGCCCGCTGGGGGAGGGCGCGCTCTACCAGGAATTACTGCGCTTGAAGGCTTTGCTGGAGGCCGAAGGCCTTTTTGACCTGGCACGCAAGCGCCCCATCCCTGAAATGCCCCATCTCATCGGCATCGTGACATCACCGACTGGCGCGGCACTGCGGGACATGCTGAACACCCTGCGACGGCGTTATCCGCTCGCGGGTGTGATCCTGGCTCCTTCACCTGTGCAAGGTGACGAAGCCCCGCCCGGACTGGTGGCTGCGCTCCAGACCCTCAACCAGGTGGCCCATCCAGACGTGATCTTGCTGGCGCGCGGCGGCGGCTCGATCGAAGACCTGTGGGCGTTCAACGACGAGCGCGTGGTGCGCGCCGTCGTCGCTTCCGAGGCGCCGGTCATCACCGGCGTTGGCCACTAGACCGATTTCACCCTGGCCGATTTCGCCGCTGATTTGCGCGCCCCCACGCCGACTGCGGCGGCCGAACTGGCGACACCCATCACGATACTGGATCTGCAGGCCAGCCTGACCGAAACC
>JALHUM010000194.1 GCA_022865905.1 Anaerolineales bacterium
CTGGCGCTTCGCAACCGCAATGTACATCGCCAGCAAAACGCCCGCAGGCGCGTTGATGGTCATCGAAGTCGAAACCTTGTCGAGCGGGATCTGGTCGAATAACTGCTCCATATCGTGAATGGATGAAATCGAAACGCCCACCTTGCCCACTTCGCCCTGCGCGATGGGGTCGTCGGCGTCGTAACCGATCTGGGTCGGCAAATCAAAGGCGACTGAGAGGCCGGTCTGCCCCTGTGCGAGTAGATAGCGGAAGCGGCGGTTGGTCTCCTCGGCGATGGCATAACCGGCGTACTGGCGCATCGTCCATAGCCGGCCGCGGTACATGGTCGGCTGGATGCCACGCGTGAAGGGGTATTCGCCGGGGAAGCCGAGTTTTTCAACGTAATCTTTTTCCTCATCAATAGGCAGCGCCACACACGGGAACTCGATGCCGGAGGAGGTCTCGAAGCGCCTCTTCCGCTCTGGGGACTTTTCAATGGATTTCTTCAAAGTAGTTTCTTGCCATTTTTTGTATTGGTTTAGGATAGTCATTTTTTTCACCACGAAGGCCACAAAGGTACACGAAGGTTTAAGGGCTTTCCCTTAGTGTTCTTTCGTGCCCTTAGTGGTTTGTTTTTATCCAAGTATACAGCCAACCGGCGCGGCGCGGAGGACTTCCACCAACTGCCTTCTGCCAGGTGTCAACCCGTGATAAACTTTGCATACCTCTCACTGATAACTGATAACTGTTCACTGCCCATGACACCCTTCCTCCAACTCGCCTTCCTGCTCGTCATCATCCTGCTGGCCGCCAAACTGGCTGGCTATATCAGCATCCGCCTCGGACAGCCTTCCGTGCTGGGCGAACTGCTGGTCGGCATTCTGCTTGGCCCGTCGTTGATTAACCTGCTGCACCTGCCCATTTTGAGCAATGAGGCGTCAGGTGAGTTTATCCACCAACTCGGCGAAATTGGTGTTTTGTTGCTGATGTTCATTGCTGGCCTTGAACTGCACTTCGATGAAATGTGTCACAGCATACGCGTCTCGGCGCTGGCGGGGATTCTGGGTGTAGTATTTCCATTCGCGCTCGGTTGGGGAACAGGTCTATTCTTCGGGCTTGACCAGAGCGCGGCGATTTTCCTCGGCCTGACGCTTGGTGCAACCAGCGTCAGCATTTCCGCCCAGACTTTAATGGAATTGAAAGTCTTACGCTCGCGCGTCGGGCTCAGTCTGCTCGGCGCGGCGGTATTCGACGACATTCTGGTTATTTTGCTGCTCTCGATTTTCTTCGCCCTATCCAGCGGCGCCGGTAGCACGGCAAACATTGCGATTGTCTTTGGCAGAATGGCGTTGTTCTTTGCGCTGGCCGCCGCCTTTGGCCTGTGGGCCTTGCCGCGTCTGGTCAGGTGGGTGCGGGAACTACCCGTCAGCCAGAGTGTGCTGACACTGGCAATTGTCACCTTGCTTGGCTATGCCCTCGCCGCCGAGTTGATTGGCGGCATGGCAGCGATCACCTGCTTGCGTTCGTCGGCGGACAGGGGGCGGATCAGGCGATTGATGGCCTTGACGATTCGATCTGGGATTTCTCGCATTCGGGTCATTTCGATTTTCGTCCAAATAAGGCTGTGTTTTGCTGCACCTTGCTCGCAGGAAAAATGCCTTTTTCCGTGGAGCGCACCTCTTCGATCGACACGAATGCATTGGGTGCTGCTTCGTGAATGATCGAAAGAACCCGGTTTACATGCCGGCGCTTTACGATAGTATATATCAATTTTACCGGACCGGCAGCCCCCTGCCCATCGACGTGGGTAACACCGAAACCAGCATCATGGATTCGCTGAGCCAGGGTTTCCCCATCCTCGGAGATGATCACGCGCAGAATGAAGGTGCCGAGTGCCAGCCTGTCCTCGATGAACATGCCGATAAAGTTGCCAGCCGCAAACCCGGCCGCGTAGGCTAGATAGGCCACAATATTGTTCGCGCCGCGCACCAGTTGGGAAATGACTGCCACCCAAATGAGAACCTCGACAAACCCGAGCAGTGGCGCCAGATTTCTCTTGCCTCGCGAGATGAAGATGATGCGTAGCGTGCCGAGGGTCACATCTATGACGCGGGCAAAGAAAACAAGCAGCGGCAAGCCGACCCAAGGGTACCAGTCAAAACCGCCCATCTCATTCCCTCACACCTTCGTTCACAAAAAGCGTCAACTCGCCCACGCTCAGATCGTTTATCCCTAATTTATCCAGTGTGCGGCCGCGCCGCCAGTAATCGGTGCGATGGACAATGCAGGCCAAGCGGATGATGGCGTCCATGCCGCGCACCGAAACAC
>JALHUM010000195.1 GCA_022865905.1 Anaerolineales bacterium
CAATGCCGAGTTGATCTTGGAGAAGACGTTGCTGACGAGGGGGCCAAGCAGAGTCAAAACTGCAATAACAACGACAGCAACCAAAACAAGAATCAACGCGTACTCCACCAAGCCCTGGCCTTTTTCTTTCGGTGCGAATAACATAGGATTTTCCTCCTTTCTGGATTATTTCTCTGGAAGGCCCAGAGATGTTCACAGTATATCCGAATTGAGCGTCAAAATTCTTTACAAAAATGTTATCTTCAAGAATGGACAGGCACGGTCAAGAATATGCGCGAACCTTTGCCCAACGAACTGTCAATATCGAGTGAACCACCCAACAATTCGACACGTTCTTTGATCAATTTCAAACCCAGACTACTCCTCTCGTTGATCACGTCTGGATCAAACCCTTTGCCATTATCTTCCACGGTCAACTTTATCAAGCTATCCCCCATATCCGCTTGAATCTTGATGACATTGCCCTGACTGTGATGGGCCGCGTTACCCACCAATTCCTGCATGGCGCGGAAGATCAGCACCTCAAGATAGGGTTCCAGCCGACGCTCGTTCCCGGTCACAATAACACTTACATCCAAACCGGATTGCTCCTTGTACATTTCCACATAACGTTGGATGGTAGGCGCCAGGCCCAGGTCATCGAGCATCATCGGGCGAAGCTCGAAGATAAAATTGCGCACTTTCTGGAACGTGCTCATGGCGGCAACCTTCAGGTTGCCCAACTCCGTCCGGGCTTGCTCGACATCCGAGCCAAGCAGGCGCATGGCAATCTCTGCCTGGAGGATAAAGTTGGAAAGGGCCTGGGCCGGCCCGTCGTGCATCAGGCGAGAGAGACGCTGGCGCTCCGCCTCTTGCGCGTTGACCAGCATTTCGACACTTGCCAGCGCGCCTTTTTCTCCCTTCACGCCTCCAGACTTCGCGCCGCTGATCGAGAATCCCTGAAACTGCTCCAACATGGTTTTATATCGCTCGAGGTGAGACTGATCGTTCTGCAGCTTTTCGAGCTGGCCGCGCATCACGAACAGGCGTTGCTGCGCATCCAGCGCTGAGTTATAAGCCATGCGGATTTCCTCGGGCGGGATCTTGTCGAGCTGGCCCTGGATCTGCTGGAGATGCGCCGTGATGGCCGCATTCCGTTGGGTCAACTTCCCTACTTCAACGCGGCTTTGCTCCAACATCAAGGTGACTTCTCTCAGCGCTCGGTTGGTCTCGTCCAATTCAGATTGAAGACTTTGCGCCGGATCCTTAAAAGCATCGGTGGGTTTTTTCTGTCTATCCGTCAGTGCCATAATTCACTCCTGAACAGCCGAACTTGTCGAGACCTGATTGGAGTATAGCACAGGTCGCGAGTGAAATCAATTTCACGAAATCAGAGATTCGAGATCTTCCCAAGGGTGGAGCGCTCCTTCGAGGCGCGCCGCACCTCAGGGTTGGATAGCGTAGATGCGAACTGTCCCTACCTCACCCAGAAAAGTAAAATCCGCTTGACATGTTGGTTGGTCGTACAGCTTTGCCAGATCGCCCGGCAGGCTGCCTTTCTCCAGGATCAAATAACGGCTGCCATATCTGTGTGCAACATCGAGAACGGTTTGCGCGTCCCCATCCGGGACGGCAACCGCTGGTCTGCCAGAGGTCAGATAATATCCCGGCGGATTGGCAACGAAGACGACCGCCTCGTCAGGCGCGCCTTGTTCCACCAGGAATTCCTCTATCTGGCTGTACGCTGCTGCTTCTCGACCCCAAGCCTGTTCTCCGTTAAACGTACCAATCACCCGCCCCTGAACGATCCACGCGGTCAGCAAGGCCGCGATCACGACCAGGCCAGCCGAGAAGACGGTGAGCGCCTGTTTCTCCTGCCAGCCGCGCCGCCGCGCCCCCCAGGCGATGACACGCGCCAATCCCAAAGGCGCGACCGCCCACCAGAACGGCTGCAGCGCCGCGCGCCCCGGCAAAAGGGAAAACCAGGGTCATCGCGGTTAGTGTCACTCCCCAGGTCAGAACAACCAACAGGGTGCGATTTTCCTTGCGCAACTGCCACAGGCCGATCAAGATAAGCGGCAGCAAGAAAATGCTACCCTGAACTGCAAGTGCGCTTTCCAGATTCAAACCCAGCGCCCAAAGGCGAACCTTCAGGATTTCAGTCAGTCCGCTATGCCACCAGGAGGCAAAAGTCAACTGGCTGGCAGGATAAGCGAAGAGCTGGTCGAAACGCATCAGCCAGAGGACGCGGCTGCCTCCAGGAGCAAGAGGCGTGCCGAATACGGCCATGTTCCGCATCAGCCAGGGAGATATGATGAGGAGGTAGCCTAAAATACAAGAAGTAATTCGTAAAACGTAATAGAGGATGAGTGATGGATGGGTTTTTGAAGAACGACGACAAGAAGTGCCAGTAACAGCCAAAGAACGCCATCGGCGCGAGAGAGGTGCATGAAGCCGGCCAAGAGGCCGAGGAGAAGGGAATTTACGATTGAGGATTTACGATTTACGATTAGAAAGAAGAGCGCGCCGAAGAGCATGTAGAGGCCAAAGGTGTCTGTAACCGGCAGATACGCGGCGTAGAAGCCGCTGAAAACCGCCAGCAGACCGGCGGTCAGCGCTAGGTCGCGGCGGGAGGTCAGGGAATAGGATAAGGCGGCAGTCAACGGGGGCAGGATGGCGCTCAGGGCGAGAAAACCCAATCGGGCAGCGAACCAGTTGTGATGTCCGGTAAGTGTCATGCCAAGCGCGGCGAGGAGAGAAGTCAGCGGCATCCAATAAGAAAAAGCTGGATGCGGCAGTCCAGCCGGGTCATCCAGATAGTTCCACAAAAAAGGCTCGCTAAAGCCGCGACCGGCTGCCAGCTGCAATCCCCCGGCGTAGTAGTAATCCGCATCCATGTACCCCGGCACAGGTTGGAAGGCGGCGACGGTGGTAGAAAGGGCCAATCTCAGCGAGGCGAGGAGGAGATAATGCCGCCAGTTCATCGGCCTAGGCGATCTCGTTTTCTATCGTCTCAAACCAGGTGCGCGGCGGGCGGATCGCCCACCAGCGTATCCAGTAGAGGTCAACCAACAGGAGGGAGGGCAAGGCAAAGATCAAGATGGCGCGCAGCGTCGCGAGGGAGTCAAGCCCTGTAAGGTAATAGATCAGCGCCCAAGATCCCACAAAGATCAGCACGAGCAAGATACCCGCCAGCCCCCAACGCCTTGGCCGCGACCAGCGCTCGGCAACGACGGCCAGGAAAAGGGTCAGGGGGAAAAAGAGGGCAGCATAAAGACCAGGGTGAGTTGAAATGCCCAGCAGCGGTGTGGCGGTCAGGGTCAGGCAGGCCGTCCAGAGAAAGTGACGAAAGTCCTTCCTGCAGACGGCGCGCCATTCCAGGAATAGCACAACAACTAGGATGGCCGTCAGCGCCCAACCGAGCTTATCGCCGATGGCCGGCCACCATCCGGCAAAGACGGTTCCGGGCGTGAAGAAGGTGCCATGCCGGTATTCCGCGAGCAGGGCGCGCAAGAACGGCAGGAACCAGCCGGGCAGGAAGATGAACGCGGCGATCAGGAGCAACCCCAAAGCCATCAAAGCGCCCCATAGGACGCGCCAACGGCAGTGATAAAACACCCACCACACAATGAAAAGTGTAAAGGCACCGCTGGCCAGCGGCTGGAAAGCGGACAGGATCATCAGCACGCCGGCCACCTCGTCCCTTTCGGCGCGCAGGGCCAAAAGCCCACCAACCATGCACAAGGTGGTGAAAATCACCGTGCTTCCGGCAAGCAAAGGCATCCAGGCGTGAACCCAAAGCATGGCAAACAGGACGAATACCGGCAGCAGCGTACGCGGCGGTTTCCAGCCGGTCAGGTTTAGAGACAGGAACGCGGTGAGTGCAAGCGCGGCTTCGAGGAAGGTCATCCATAAGCCGCGCGCCAAGGTGTAATCCTTGACGAGCGCAAAGGGAAAGAAGAAAAGCTCGATGGGAAATGGGACGTTGAGCCGGAGCGGATCCTGTCCTTCTTTTGCCAGGCGACCGTAATAGAGAAGCTGGGCACGCTGGCTGGCAGGGTCATCATAAGGACTGTTGCCATACTGGAGAAAGGTGCGCGCCCCCAACCAAGGGACGAGGAAATCGGTCTCGCCGGGGTGGGCGCGGGTATAAAGCGTATTAGCCCAGGCCAATCCGCCGAGAGAGGCGAGGGCGAGGAAAATGATGGCGATGATAGAAATGATGGTGAGGGCGCGGGACACTATTTAGTCGAATAGTCAGTTAGTCAGATAGTCGTCAATTGGGAGAATTCTACACCACATTCACAGCATGGGCAATCAACGTAAGTTTATGCTATAATACCGCCAACCTGAGGCAAGAATGATCAGCATCCGCTTCGCCAATAATAACGATAATGATAATCGGCCTCCGGCCGTTGGGCGAAGCCTGCCAGGTTAGTGAGAGACATATACCGACCAATCGCCCAACGCATCCCAGCGGAGGGCGATTTATTTTGTAAGAAGGAAGAAACTCTTAACACAAAGGCCACCAAGGATCACAAAGGAAACACTTTGTGGACTCGTAAGAGTCTTTCCCCTTTGTGCACTTTGTGTTGAATCTCTTGGAGGCAGCATATGTACAAAACTCATACTTGCGGCGAACTGCGCGCTGAACACGCCGGTCAGACCGTGACGCTGGCCGGTTGGGTGCACCGCCGCCGCGATCATGGCGGCGTGACCTTCCTCGACCTGCGCGACCGCTTTGGCCTGGTCCAGGTGGTCGCCAACCCCGACCTGCCCAAAGAGACCCTCGACCTGGTCGCTGACGTGCGCTTCGAGTGGGTACTGCAAGTCACCGGCCTGGTGCAGAAGCGGCCGGAAGGCATGGTCAACCCAAAGATGGAAACCGGTGAAATCGAGATCATCGCGCGCCAGGTCAAGGTGCTGAACCCGGCCAAGTCGCTGCCATTCATGGTCAGCAAGGAAGACGAGCCGATTGACGAGAACACCCGTCTCAAGTATCGCTATCTCGACATCCGCCGCGAAAAGATGCGCCGCAACCTGGAACTGCGCCACCGCGTGGTGAAGTTCATCCGCGACTTTCTGAGTGAGCGCGGCTTCCTCGAAATCGAGACCCCCATCCTGTTCAAGACCACGCCCGAAGGGGCGCGCGACTATCTCGTCCCATCGCGTGTCCATCCCGGCGAGTTCTACGCCCTGACACAGTCACCCCAGCAGCTCAAGCAACTGTTGATGGTCGGCGGCATCGAGCGCTACTTCCAGATCGCCCGCTGCTTCCGCGATGAAGACCAGCGCGGCGACCGCCAGCCGGAATTCACCCAGCTCGACCTGGAGATGTCCTTCGTCGAGCGCGAGGATGTGATGGCCCTGGCCGAGGAGTTGTTCACCCAATTGGTCGCCGAGGTAGTGCCGACCAAACGCCTGTATGCCAGTCCCTGGCCGCGCCTGACCTACAAGGAAGCGATGGAACGCTTCGGCAAGGATAATCCCGACATCCGCTTCGGCCTGGAACTCAAGGATATCACCGACCTGGCGACTGGCTGCGGCTTCAAGGTCTTTGAGGAGGTGGCTGCGGCGGGCGGCCATGTGCGCGGCATCAACGCCAAAGGCCTGGGCGACTACACCCGCAAGCAGATTGACGAACTGGCCGCCTTCGTCCAGGAATATGGCGCAAAAGGGCTGGCGACTATCGCCCTGCCAACCGAGGGGGAACTACGCTCATCATTCGCTAAATTCCTGCCGGAAGAACGGATACAGGCCATTATGTCTCGGATGGAAGCGGAAAAGGGCGACCTGCTGCTCTTCATCGCTGACAAGCCCGCCGTCACTTTCGAGACCTTGGGCCGGCTGCGCGTTTTCCTGGGCGACCGTCTCAATCTGCGCGACCCGGACGTGCTTGCGTTCTGCTGGGTGGTTGATTTCCCATTCGTTGTCTGGAACGAGAAAGAAAAGCGTTGGGCTCCCAGCCACCACCTGTTCACTTCTCCAATGCCAGAGGATATCCCGCTGCTGGATACCGACCCTGGCAAGGCGCGCGGCCAGCAGTATGACATGGTGCTGAACAACTACGAGGTGGGTGGCGGCTCAATCAGGATCCACAGCCGCGAGTTGCAGGAGACAGTTTTCGAACTCATCGGCCTCGACCCGGAAACAGCCCGCGAGCGCTTTGGTCACATGCTGGAAGCTTTCGAATACGGCACACCTCCGCACGGAGGCATCGCGCCCGGCATTGACCGCATCGTCATGCTCCTGGCCGACGAGCCGAATATCCGCGAGGTGATCGCCTTTCCTAAGAACCAGGCCGCCCGCGACGTGATGGCGGGTGCGCCTTCGCCGTCCGAGCCGCAGCAGTTGAAAGAATTGCACATAAAATTGGATTTGTAACCTCCCTCACCCTACCCCTCCCGGCCTTCGGCCGCCCTCCCCTTCCCTCTCCCAACATTGGGAGAGGGAAGGGGAGGGCAGGATGGGGATGGATAAGGGCCGAGGAGTATCTTATGCCTGAAATCATTCATGTCGATCAAATCGCGCAATACATCAGCCGGGAAGTGACCATCCAGGGCTGGGTCTACAACCGCACCGACAAAGGCAAGCTGGTCTTCCTGCTCGTCCGCGACGGCTCCGGCTTCGTCCAGTGCGTGGCCTTCAAAGGCGATCTGGACGAGGCGCTGTTCGAGCGGCTTATGCGCCTGCCGCAGGAATCCTCGGTGGTCATCACCGGCGCGGTGCGCGCGGACAAGCGCGCCCCCGGCATCCCCGGCGGCTATGAGATCGGCGTCAAAAGCGTCGAAATCGTTCAGGAAGCCGCCGAGGATTACCCGATGGCGCTCAAAGAACACGGCGTGGATTTCGCCCTCGATCACCGCCATCTTTGGATTCGTATGCCTTCTCAGTGGGCCATCCTGCGCGTGCGCACAACGATCATCAGTGCCATGCGCGAGTGGCTAGATGGCAACGGCTTCATCAACATGGATACTCCCATCCTGACTCCGGCCGCCTGCGAAGGTACCACGACACTCTTTGAAACCGAATACTTCGATGAGGGAAAGGCGTATCTGGCACAGTCCGGCCAACTCTATAACGAAGCCAACATCATGGCTTTCGGTAAGGTTTATTGCTTCGGCCCCACCTTCCGCGCTGAGAAATCCAAGACCCGCCGTCACCTGACCGAGTTCTGGATGCTCGAACCGGAGATGGCCTTCTGCGACCTCGACCAGATGATGGAAATCGAAGAGCAACTGGTCACGCACATCCTCAAGCGCGTGCTTCGGGACCGGCTGCCTGAGCTGAAATCCCTGGGCCGCGACATCGGCCGGTTGGAAAATATCGAACCGCCCTTCCCGCGCATCTCCTACGAAGATGCACTCAAAATGATTGACGAGATACGCGAAAAAACCGATGATCCTGAACAAAAGGAACTGCTCAAGATCGAATGGGGCATGGACTTCGGCTCGCCACACGAGACTGCGCTGACTGCTCGCTTCGACAAGCCGGTCTTCGTCTACGGCTACCCAACCCAGGTCAAGGCCTTCTACATGGAGCCCTGGCCCGACCGCCCGGAGGTTTGCAAGAGCGTGGATTTGCTCGCGCCGGAAGGTTACGGCGAGATCATCGGCGGCTCGGAGCGCATTTCCAGCCACGAACTGCTGCTCCAGCGCATCCATGAACACGGTCTGCCCGTAGAGGCTTTCAAGTGGTACCTGGAATTGCGAAAATACGGCAGCGTTCCCCATAGCGGGTTCGGCATGGGTGTGGAGCGCACCGTCACCTGGCTGTGCGGCATCGAGCACATTCGCGAAACGATACCCTTCCCGAGGACAATAAAGAGAGTGTATCCATAGCGAATGTTGTATACCGGTTTCTTAAAATCTATCCGGCCTCTAATTTTTCTCTACCCATGCCCCTGACTTTATGGTATAAGGTAGTGACCCTGCTGTGTGCGTGATGCTGCGCCCACGGTTTTGAGCCAACACCTGTAAAAAGGGTTTCCATCTTTCAGCGACGACGCGATAGGCTAGAGCCAAGGCGGAGTCTCTGGGTCGAGACCCACCTGCGAAAGCAGGTTCAAAACTCTGCAGCACACGGCATGGCGGGGTGTTGTTTAACAACCGAATAACGGAGAAACAGCGGCTGAGTCTTAGTAATTTGTGTCGTTGCGAGGAGCGCAGCGACGAAGCAACCCCCTCGCAAGTCGGAGATTGCTTCGCTGCCGCCCTTCGACTACGCTCAGGGCGGCGGCTTGCAATGACATGTTAATGAGATGACGAGGCGGAGGTTCCCCTGCGCGAGCAGGGCGCTAACGACCTTCCTTCACCCCTCTCCTTTCAGGTGAGGGGCCGGGGATTAGGTCCGAAAATCGGATAGATCAGCGGATGCCTCTAGAGTCCAGCCACGGACTCTTTTCTCCCTTCCGAAAGAAGCGCAACGGCACGATACGCGTGCCCATGCCGAAATCCACGCGGCGACGTGTGTGACAAGGCAGGCGCAGTGGTCAGGCGGAATCTACCTGTTTGCATTATGGAAGGGCTGCCAGCCGATATGTTGTCATACCAAAGGCACGCCCACGCGTGCTTTTTTGTTTTTGGGAGTAGCAATGAGCAAGAATCGGGTTGATACTGGCGTCAAGGACGCCTACAATACGCGCTATGGAATTTCACTCGCGTAATCTAGCAGAATCTTCAACCTGGAGCCATGGATGAGACTTCGCATCTGGATTGCCCTGCTCGCCATCTACCTTATCTGGGGTTCGACTTATCTCGCCATCCGTTACGCGGTCGAGAGCATCCCACCGTTCCTGATGGCCGGGACGCGCTTCCTCATCGCTGGGATCGTCCTCTACACCTGGCGGCGTCTGGCCGGTGACCCCGCGCCGACCGCGCGCCAGTGGCGCTCGACGGCCATCATCGGCCTTTTATTGCTTCTCGGCGGCAACGGATTAGTCTCATGGGCCGAGCAGACCGTCCCCTCCGGCATCGCCGCGCTGCTGATTGGCTCCATCCCGCTGTGGATGGTGTTGACAGAATCCATCCGCCGCGGCGGCGTGAAACCCGGTCTATCCGCCGTTCTCGGCCTGATCACCGGCTTCGCCGGCATCCTCGTGCTCATCTGGCCGCTGCTGACGGGCACTTCCGAACATCTCAATCCGCTCGGCGTCGTTGCGCTGTTGTTCGCCGCTTTTTCATGGGCCGTCGGCTCGGTTTACAGCAAATCCGCCGAGTTGCCGCCAAGCTCCTTGATGACCACGGCTGCCGAAATGCTGACCGGCAGCCTGGGGCTGTACTTCATCGGCGCGCTACTTGACGAATGGAAAATGCTCGATTTTGCCACAATCACGGCCCGTTCCTGGCTGGGGCTGGCCTACCTAACCGTCCTCGGCTCGTTGGTCGGCTTCGTCGCTTACGCCTGGCTGCTGCGCCACGCCCCGATTTCACTGGTCGCCACCTATGCCTACGTCAACCCGCTGGTTGCCATCCTGCTCGGCAGCCTGCTGGCACAGGAGTCGTTTTCAGCGCGTATCCTCCTCGCCGCGCTCATCATCATCGGCTCGGTGGTGCTGATTAATTATTCGCGGCAGGCTAAAGTCGGGAGGCCTGTCGCCGCGTCCGCCGAAGGCCTACTCGGCAGAATAAAAGATTGAACACAAAGGTCACCGAGTAGGCCTTCGGCTAAGTATCACGAAGGAAATCCTAAAAGCTTCGTGTAAATTCGTAGCAAAAATTCCAAAGGAGAAACAAAATGGACAAAAAAGAATTACTCGCGCGTGTCAAGGAAGATGGCGTCAAGTTCATCTCCTTCCAGTTCAGCGACGTGACCGGCGCGGTCAAGAGCGTGGACGCGCCGATCAGCCGCCTGGAAACCGCCCTCGACGACGGCGTCTGGTTCGACGGCTCGTCGGTAGAGGGATTCGCCCGCATTCAGGAGAGCGACATGCGCCTGGTGATTGACCCCGACACGTACGCCGTCCTGCCGTGGTCTCCCGCGGACTTCCGCCGGGCGCGTGTCTTCTGCGACATCTACACGCCCGATGGTACGCCCTTCGAGGGCGACCCGCGCGGCACCTTAAAACAGATGCTAGCAAAAACCAAGGAACGCGGCTGGATGTTCAACGTCGGGACAGAGCCGGAGTTCTTCCTGTTCAAACGCAATGGCGGCGAGAGAGTCCATCCCGTCCCGCATGACATAGGCGGATATTTCGACTTTTCGGCTGACGACGAGGCCGTGCGCGTCCGTACCGAGTTGATGGACGCCTTGAGCAGGATGGGCCTGGACGTGGAAGTCGGCCATCACGAGGTCGCCCGTGGCCAGCACGAAATTGACTTCCGCTTCGACGACGCCCTGCGCACCGCTGACAAAGTTCTGACGCTCAAGTACACCGTCAAAGCCATCGCCGCTCAGCATGGCCTGGTCGCCTCGTTTATGCCCAAGCCGATCTTTGGCATCAACGGCTCTGGTATGCACTGTCACCAGTCACTGTTCGATGAAAAAGGAAATAATCAATTCTTCGATCCCCAGGACGAATATCACCTGTCGAAGCTGGCCTACTCATTCATTGCCGGACAACTGGCTCATGCCCGCGCCCTGTCCGCAGTCGTCGCCCCGACGGTCAACTCGTATAAGCGGCTGGTTCCTGGATATGAAGCGCCGGTCTATATCGGCTGGGCGCAGACCAACCGCTCGGCGCTGATCCGCATCCCGCGCTACACCGATGGCCGCGACAAGGCCGCGCGTGCCGAGCTGCGCTTCCCGGACCCGTCGGCCAATCCATATCTGGCATTCACCGTCATGCTCGCCGCTGCATTGGATGGTATTGACAAGGGAATGACCCCGCCCAAGCCGCTCAACAATGTCAACGTTTACCATCTGACTGAGGAAGACCGCAAACGGATGAAGATCCTCTCCCTGCCCGGCTCACTTTCCGAGGCCCTGCGTGAACTGGCGGCCGATAAAGTCCTCCAGGAGGCGCTTGGCCCGAACACCTACGAGGCCTTTACCCGCGCCAAGTGGGCCGACGTGGAGGAATCGCGCACGCATATCACGGATTGGGAAATAGAGAGGTATTTGGAAGTGGCGTAAAGGACAGTAAATAGTAGAAGATTCTCATAGCATTGCGAAGACCTCCGAGGCTTTGCCGCCTCGGAGGTTCATAATTAGACAATGAATCATCAACTGGCGCGAGGAGCCAGTCACCTCCGCTGCACTGGTGAAAGTATTGCCTCGGACATAGCGCCAAGATCAACACCACTATCCTGATTCGCAGTGCCCCGCGCTGTAGAACAAAAAAGCACAACCCACCGCAAGCCGAATTCATTGGCCAAAGGTTTCAATTGCTCCGCAGAAGGAAAACCAGAAGGAGCATGATCATGCTTTGCATCGCTAGATGAAAAGATTGTATCAAGAGAACTTTTCAGACTTTGAACGGATTGAAATTCGTTTCCCTATCGTAATAATCCTCGCTCTCCACCCTTTTTAGCGCATTGACTACCTTGTATGTAACCGGCGTCATTAGCGCCTCCACGCCGCACTTGAACAGGTAATTCGTCAACACTAACATGACGAACAAGCTCCATGGAAAGACACCAAATAGTGAAGCAATCGAAATGAAGACGGCTGTATCCACAAATTCTCCGACGATTGTACTGCCGATGGTGCGCGTCCACAGCCAGCGGCCTCTGGTTAGAATTTTCATCTTCGCCAGCACGAACGAATTGGAGAACTCCCCCGACCAGAATCCGGCCAGGCTGGCCAGCACAATCCCGCCGCTGGACATGCCGCCCAGGATGGCAAAATAAGCCGCCTCGCCGGCATATTTTTGCCATTGCGCTTCACCCGGCAAGATACTGACAATCCAAAAAATGGCCGCACTCAACGCCAGGCAGACGAATCCCGCCCAGATAACCCGTCGCGAGTTTTTATAGCCGTAGACCTCGGTGAGAATATCGCCGAAGATGTAACTGACCGGAAACAAGATCGTCCCAGCGTCAAAGGCCATTCGTACTCCAAAGACGCTGAAGCCCCACTCCACGATCTTGGCCGAGGAGGCGACGTTGCTCACGATGAGCACCGTCACGAAGACGGCCATGATGAGGTCGAAGTAACGATAAGGTTTCATGTTCACTCCAGATTCAAACACGATGGACACAAAGGCTCACGAAGGTTTTTCTTTGACGACATAAAGATATGTTGTGCCCTTTGTGACCGTTGTGTTTAATCTTTTTTCACCATTCTGCAAAACGCGCACAACCCCGGCGCGGAGGTGGGTTGTCCGCAACTGCGACAGGGATGCAGTTCCTGCTGGATTGCTTCAGGCTCGGCGAACAGTCCTTTTTTGCGCGCTTCTAGGAAGGACAGGTAAAAGGCCAGTTTTGCTCCGGGGCGGTCATTTTCCAGTTTGTTGAGCAATTCCTTGTAGTAAATCGAGGTCGCGCCCTCGGCGAAGGGACACTCGTCGTAGATGTACTCGATGCTGCGCAACAGGGAGTAGGCGAGCATCTCGCGCTCGTAGAGGCGACAGAGCGGCTTGACCTTACGCGCCAGGCCGGGAGTCGCAGGAAGAACCGGCCCCTGCCGCAGCAGGTATTCGCCCGACCAGGTCAGCGTGTTGCCGAACAGCACCGCGGCCTCGTCGTCCAGATTGTGACCAGTGGCCAGCACATCGTAGCCGAAGTCACGCGCGATGCGGTTCATGATGTGACGCTTGGTCAAGCCGCACACCGAGCAAGGTTTGCCCTTGCCGCGCTGGCTGCGTCCGGCGAATTCGGGGATGGTTTCGCCGTACTCTTGCTGGACGTTCACAACGTTGAGTTTCAAGCCGCGCTCGGCAGCAAATTTCTCGGTCAGTCGCTGCGACTCGAACGAGTAGGCAATACCCTCATCAATGCCAAGGCAGATGTAGAGGCCGTCGGCTGCGTAGCCCAGGCGAAGGAGGATATCCCAAAGCGAGAGCGAATCCTTGCCACCGGAGACGGCGACGAGTATCTTCTCGTCGTGCGTGAACATGCGGTATTTCTCGATAAAGCGCTCTGCCTGCGCCGGGATCCACTCCAGGTAGTGTTCTTTGCATAACGCCAGTTTGTGTTGGCGCATGTTGACGGAGGCTTTTTTCCCACAGGTGCGACATTTCATGGTGATTCATTCCATAAGTGTCTTGCATGAGGAAGAGTAAAATGTGAAAAGTAAATCGTAACAATATTGTGCATTAGGTTTCACGCTTTACGTTTTACTCATCTCCCACCGGAAATGACAGCCACAAGCTTGATCGTCTCGCCCTCGCGCAGGATTTCATCCTCTTCGATCAATTCACCGTCTCGGGTGGCGATGACCGCTTCGGGCAAAATGTCAATTTTCTGGAGCGCCGATAGCAGCGTCATGCCGGGACGGACCTCGTAATCAATACCACGCAGGATGATTCTAACCATCATCGCCACCTTCCCATTTAACTGCCACCAAATCGGAGGTACTTCAGGGAAATATTCCCTTTCTCATGATATTCCCCCCGATACTCATCCGGCATAAGCGCGGCAATCTGGATCATGATCTCATCCGCCACCTGTTGGCGGACTTGGCGCGTCACCTTCCCCTCCACCTTCAGGCAGAAGGGTTGCCCCACCTTGACGTGAAAATCCGTGCGTTTCAAACGCTTGAGGTTGCCAATGAACTTCTCCGCGCCCCAATGGGCTATCGGCAAGATCGTCGCGCCGGCGCGCAAGGCGATCATCGCCACGCCTGGATGGGCGCGCAACAACCGTCCGTTACGCGAGCGCGTCCCCTCCGGCGCGACGGCGAGGATGTAACCCTGTTCCAGGGCGGCAAAGCCTTTTCGCAAGGCGTCCATGTCCGCTTCGCCGCGGCGGATAGGGATGGCGCCCCACAGGTCGAAGAGCCAGCCCATGAAGGGATCGTCCCAGGTCTCGATTTTGGCGAAGCCGGTGACGGGTCGCGGCTGGAGATGAGCAAACAGCAGCGGCACTTCCAGCGAACCGATGTGATTAGTCACCAGGATAAGCGGGCCGCTCTTCGGTATTTGCGCTAGCGGAACCATGTCAATACGGCAAATAAGCCGCGTTCCAGCTCGGACAAGCCAGCAAAGAAAATAATAGAGAGGTGTTCTTCGAGTTTTAGCCATCATCCAGATGTGGTTGCTCGCTCAGTCGTTAATAGATGTGTAGTTTCGAGCGCGTAGCGTCTTAAGATTTGGCGCTTTTTAAACACGTAAAGTATGAATTGTACGAATTTAACGAAAGTATTAGTCCCTATTTGGCTGGTTTCTGGCAGATGAATTCGATCTGTCCCGGCAGCAGTTCGATGATCAACTCGGAACCAGCATAGCAGACCGTCTCACCATCGCAATGAACCGGTAGAGTCCCTTTCAGCGCGCTGACAGTCACTTTGCGGGCTTGCCCGGTCTTGACTTCCGGCTGGGTCGCCTGTGTGCCTTTCATGAAGTACGGTATGAGTTGAAAAACGCGCAATTTACCGGCCGTCTCGGCAATGCATAAATCGAAATGGCCATCGCATGGATCGCCCTTCGGCGCGAAGTAAAAACCACCACCCATGCGAATACCGTTCATGATGGAGACCATTAGCGAGGTTTGTTCCAGAATGAGGCCATCATACTCGATGCGCACCTTGGGCGCTTTGAAATAGATAAAAATGGTCTCGATGGCAGCAATCAGGTAGAGCAGGAGGCCGGTCAGCCAGCGGATCTTGGCCGCCACGAAACCGGCCTCGGCGTCGAAGCCGATCCCGACCCCGTTGCCGAAGTAGCGTCCATTGGGATAATCGCCGCCCTTGAGCAAGCCTACGTCCACTCTGCGGCGGTGATCCTCAGCGAGGGCACGGCAGCCCGCCTCGAGACCCAGCGGGACGCTCATCCCATAAGCAAAGTCGTTGCCGGTTCCGACCGTCAGTATGCTCATGGCAGTTTTATCTGCGCCTTGCGCACGCGCCCGCATTAGGCCGTTTAGCACCTCATTGGCCGTCCCGTCTCCGCTGGCGGCAACGACCACATCATAGCCATCTTTGGCGGCCTGCTCGGCCAGGTCAGCCGCGTGCCAGGGTCGCTCGGTGAGGACCAGGTCGAAGTCCAGACTGTGGCCGTGAAGTAAATCTTCGATCAATGGAATGGACTTTCCTGCCAGTCCACGACCGGATGTTGGATTGACAATGATCTTATATCGAGGCATGGGAGAATCCTCCTTTGGCGAATTTGCTCTATTGTACATGAGAATACCTGGAAAGGGACACATTTCTTGATAAAATAGTCCCATCGCCATGCTTATTCTACTGCCCATCATCCTGCTGTTCCTGACCGCGCTGACGCTGGTCATTCTGCGCCTGGCACAGCCCAACTTCAAATATAGCTGGCTGATCGCCACCGGGGGAGCCACCCTGGCGCTGATAGCCGTTTTCCTCTGGCAGACAAACCTGCCGCAGACCCTGGCTTTGCCGGCCTGGCAGCTTCAGGCATTTTTTTATTATTCCCCCACCTGGCTGGCAGATAGCGTCTCCTGGCCCTATGCCTTGAGCCTGACCGCACTGGCGCTGGCCATCGTCTTGACCTCGGTCGTGAGCGCCAACGTCAATCCGATGGCCTGGGCTGGCACGTTCATGCTGACCGCCCTGGGACTCCTGGCCGTCACCGCGGAAAACCCCCTGGCACTGGTGTTGGCCTGGACCGCCCTCGACCTGACCGAGCTCATCACCACGTTGTTGTCTGTAGAAGGAGAGAACCAGAGCGAGGGCGTGATCGTCGCTTTTGCCGCCCGGTTGGCGGGCACCGGCTTGGTAATCTGGGCAAGCATCCTCAGTATTGCTGCAAGTACGCCGTTGAATTTCATTATGCTGCCGACGCGCGCCGGGATGTATCTCCTACTGGCGGCCGGTTTGCGCCTCGGCGTCTTGCCCATGCACCTGCCCTATCGCCAGGAGAGGACAATGCGGCGCGGCTTTGGCACCTCGCTACGATTGGTCTCGGCGGCTTCCAGTCTGGTGTTGCTGGCGCGCATCCCCAGCGAGGCAGTCGCTGCCTCCCTGACCCCTTACCTGTTAGCGCTGACAGCCCTGGCCGCCCTCTACGCCGGCTGGATGTGGTTGAGAGCCTCCGATGAACTAACCGGGCGCCCTTTCTGGCTGCTCGGAATGGCAGCCCTGGCTGTCGCGGCGACATTGCGCGCCAACCCAACCGGCAGCATTGCCTGGGGAACCGCCCTGCTCCTGGCTGGCGGAACCCTATTCCTGAATTCGGCCCGCCAGCGCAGCCTGATCTGGCTGTCAGCATTTGTGTTGTTGGGACTGACTGCCTTGCCTTATACACTGACCGCCCCCGGCTGGTTGAGCAAAGAGCATTCATCGCTCATGTACTGGATACCCTTCCTGCCTGCGCAGTCCTTGCTCCTGGCAGGTTTTCTCCGCCACAGCCTTAATGTAGGAGATATCAGCCTAGAATCGCAACTGCCGTGGGTAAAAGCGATCTACCCGTTGGGGCTTATCCTGCTGACGCTCATCCAGATACTTTTAGGCCTATGGGGTTGGGAGGGCGCACGTCAGCTTGGCCTGTGGTGGGCTGCATCGACCACCCTGGGGCTAGCTGTGCTGTTGGCCTGGATAGCCATCAAATTCCTGACGCACCTGGCCATGCCAGCAACGAGCAGCCGGTGGGTAGATATCCTTCGCCTGGATTGGCTCTACCGCGCTGTTTGGGCTATTTACCAGATCCTGAGCCAGGTCAGCTCTGTCATCACTTCGACACTGGAAGGGGATGGCGGCGTGCTCTGGTCGTTTGTAATTCTCATCCTCGTTTTGTCTTTGCTCACCTTGGGTATCTAAGCGTAATTATGCTCGAAATACTGAATTGGATCGCAGCTCTTCTGGCATTGGGCACCTCTATCGGCCTCCTGCTCAGTCGCGACTGGCGCTGGAGCCTGGCTATTCTGGCGGCCCAATATTTGGGCGTCTTCTGGCTGGTGTATTCCAACTGGCCGATCTCGATGGCGGCGGTCAAGCTGGTCACCGGCTGGATGGTATGCGCGGCGCTGGGGACCACCTTGTATGGCTCAACCGAAGGACCCGTCTCCGAGACTGCCTGGCCGGAAGGGCGGCTTTTCCGATTGCTCGCCACCGGTCTGATCGCGGTCTCGACCTTTGCCCTGGCGCAAAAAACTGCATCCTGGCTGAATGTCAGCCTGGCGGTTGCATGGGGCGGCTTGCTGTTGATGGGATTGGGGTTGCTTCACCTGGGAGTCACCGCCCAGCCGTTGAGAGTCATTCTCGGATTGCTCACTCTATTGGCCGGTTTTGAGATCATGTACGCTTCCGTAGAATCCTCCACGTTGGTTGCGGCGCTATTAGCAGTCATTAATTTATGCCTGGCCCTGACTGGCGCTTACCTGCTCAATGCACATGCAACGGAGACTCCCGGATGAACGCGCCAGCGATCTGGATCTTCCTGCCGTTTGGATTAGCCTTGATCCTGTGGCCGCTGCGCAATGAGCGCCTGTCGGCCGGACTGGCAAGCGGGATAACCTTCCTATTAGCTTTGGCCGCCTGGTTGCTGCCAATTGATACGGCCATGAGCGCAGGCTCGCTTTCGATCAAGATTACTTCCTCTTTCGATATCTTGGGGCGCCAACTGGTGCTCACCTCGGCTGACCGTCTCCTGCTGGCATTGATCTACGCCACCACCTGTTTCTGGTTCGCGGCCTCAGCGTCAATCAAGATTGCTCACAAGCTCATCCCGTTTGGGTTAGGGATCACTGCCTTGCTGGTCGCCTCGCTGTCAGTCGAGCCTTTCCTTTATGCCGCATTGTTGATCGAGATGGCCATCTTGCTGACTATACCGTTGCTCTCGTCGGCAGATCGCTCGCCCGGCCGCGGCTTGTTCCGTTTCCTGATCTTCCAGACCCTGGCGATGCCGTTCATCCTTTTTTCAGGCTGGCTGCTGGCCGGCATCGAAGCCAACCCCGGCGACCTGACACTGGTTTTGCAGGCGGCCATCTTGCTTGGGCTGGGTTTTACCTTCTTGTTAGCCATCGTCCCATTCCACACGTGGATCCCACTCCTGACCGAAGAATCGCTGCCTTATCTGGTCGGCTTCATCCTGTGGATATTCCCTACGACTGCCTTGCTCTTCGGCCTGGGCTTCATGGATCGTTACACCTGGCTGCGGACAGCGCCGCAGTTACCCAATCTGTTGGCTATTGCCGGCTCGCTGATGCTAGTCACCGGTGGTATTCTGGCAGCCTTTCAGCGCCATCTCGGCCGCCTGCTGGGATTTGCCGTCATCGCCGAGAGCGGCTTCTCGCTACTGGCATTGAGCCTGGGCGAGGCGACTGGCTTGAATCTCTTCTTCCTCCTGTTCGTGCCGCGCGTGCTCAGCCTGGGCATTTGGTCGTTTTCTTTATCCATTCTAAAAAAACAAACCTCATCGTTACACTTCGGTGAAGTAAAAGGGCTTGGACGAACATGGCCCGCCGCGGCTTATGGTGCTATCCTGGCGAACTTGTCGCTGGCTGGCGTTCCCCTACTGGCCTGTTTCCCCATCCGCCAGGCGCTATGGGAAGGGTTGGCCCGTCAAACGCCAGGCATTGCTTTATTGATGCTGATCGGCAGCCTGGGACTGGTCACCGGCGCGCTCCGCAGCCTGGCTGTCCTGTCCATGGCGACCGAAGGCACGCCTTGGGCGGTGCGCGAATCCTGGTCCCAGCGGATTTTCCTCGCCCTCGGTACGCTGGCACTGTTCATCTTGGGACTTTTCCCGCAATGGGCAACGCCTATACTGACGCGGCTGCCATCCGTTTTCGAACATCTCGGCCACTGAAAACTCACCAGGAAATGAATGCTATAATCATCGCGGCTTGTTCTCCAGAAAGAAAAGCGGGGAACAAGGCCGATATTTATACACCCCCGTAATTCGGGGGGACACCCCGCGGAGATAATAAAAGATGGAGCTAGATCAGATCGTCAAACGTCTCGATTGGCTGGACGAAGAACATCGTAAGGATAAACACGCGTTTAGCGCGCTCGAAGAGCGTCTGGCCTCCCTGGATGGAAATCTCAAATCCCTTGTCCAGCAGGTAAAAGAAAAGAGCGGGGAAATCTCACGCCTGACCATAACAGCTGCCCGGGTGGAACAATTCGGCGATATCTTGTCGAAAAATCGCTTGGAGATCAATCACTTCATCGAAGATCTAGAGAAACAACGTGAAGAAAAGCAGCTCGAACAGAACAAACAATACCAGGCCGAGTTCAACATTATCAATAAAACGCTGACAAATCTGCGTAAAAATAAAGAAGCCATTGCCGGAATCAATAACGCGTTGAAAGTGCGCGTTGACGAGGAAGCCCGGCTGACCCGCGCAATCTCCGAAATTAAGAGCAAGGTGGAAGCGACCGTGCGCGCCAGCGAGGAAGTGCAACATGCCCAGACCATGGTCGAAGAAAGCCGCCGCCAGGATGCCAAACGCGTGACCGATCTACAAGGCGAGATCAGCGCGACGCGCAAGCGCATCGAAAAAGTCCGGGGGATGAGCGATCTCTTCAACGATAGCATCCGCCGCATCGAAACCCGGCTGACAGAATTGCTCGCCAGCGAGGCAGAACGCCGCCAGTCGCAGACTGCTTTCATCGAACAGCAGTTCCGACTCCAGGTGGAACGAGACCGAACCTGGAAAGAATGGGAGGGACGCTTCGACAACCTCGCCAAACAGACCGAATCCATCGAGACCCAATTGCAGGAACTAGACGCAGCGCAACGGGCCATCAAACGCGCCAGGGAAGCCTACGAGGAAATGACCCAGAAATTCGAGCGACGCATCAACGAGATCACCGAAATGCAGCGCCTGTCCGAGGACCGCTTCCGGCAAGAATGGGTCACGTTCAAGTCTAACGACCAGAAGCGTTGGACCAACTACACCCTCTCCCAGGAAGAGCAGCAGCGCGATGCCAATACCGGCGTGGAAAAACTGATAGAGCGGGTCACTGCCCTGGAAGACCTGACGCAAACACAGCAAGATGTCCTCCACCAGACCAAAGACGCCTACGAGCAGTACTTCCACGGCCTGCTGGCGCAGATCCACGAGCTGTTGACGGCCTACGACCGCATCTTGGGAAAGCCTAAAACCTAAGCAATTTCGTTGTTCGGGTCTTATGCCCGACATTTCCAAAGGATAACATGCGCGTTATCGGCACCGCCGGGCATGTAGACCACGGTAAATCCACCCTCATCGCCGCCCTGACAGGCATCAATCCCGACCGCCTGAAGGAGGAGCAGGAGCGCGAGATGACCATTGACCTCGGTTTCGCCTGGCTAACCCTGCCAGACGGCGAGGAAATTGGCATCGTTGACGTGCCTGGCCATCGAGACTTCATCGAGAATATGCTGGCTGGCGTGGGTGGCATTGACGCCGCGCTGCTGGTCATCGCGGCAGACGAAGGCGTGATGCCCCAGACGCGTGAGCACCTGGCCATCCTCGACCTTTTGCAGATCCCGGTCGGACTGATTGTTTTGACCAAGATAGATTTGGTTGAAGACCCCGGCTGGCTGGATCTGATGGAAGGGGACGTGCGCCAGTCCCTGCAAGGCACCATCCTGGCTGATGCGCCGGTCGTGCGCGTTTCATCCAGGTCAAAGGCCGGTTTTCCGGAACTCCTCTCGACCCTCGGTCTGCTGCTCAAAGAATCCCCGCCGCGCCTCGACCTGGGCCGTCCGCGTCTGCCCGTGGACCGCGTCTTCAGCATCCCCGGCTTTGGCACCGTTGTAACCGGAACGCTGACCGATGGGCGTTTGAACCTGGGCGAGGAGGTCGAAACCCTGCCAACTGGCTTGCGCGGGCGTGTGCGCGGCTTGCAGACCCACAAAAAGAAAGAAGAGACTGCCGTCCCTGGCAGCCGCACCGCCGTCAACATCTCCGGCTTGAGCTCAGAGCAGATCCAGCGCGGCCAGGTGATCGCTCACCCAGGCCAATACCATTCCACCCGTATGCTGGACGTGCGTTTTCGCCTGCTGCCGGATGTCTCCAGGCCGCTGCGCCATGCCAGCGAAGTCAAGCTGTTCCTCGGCACGTCCGAGACCATCGCGGATGTGCGCCTGCTTGGGACGGAAGTGCTGGAGCCGGGGCAGGTGGGCTGGTTGCAGCTCGAGCTGCGCCAGCCGGTGGTCGCCGTGCGCGGCGACCGGTACATCCTGCGCCGCCCTTCGCCCGGCGAGACGCTCGGCGGCGGCGCAGTGGTTGACCCGCAACCCAAACGCCGTCACAAGCGCTTCAACGGAGCTGTGCTCCACTCGCTGGAATCTATGGTGAAAGGTTCCCCGGCGGACATTCTCCTGCAAGCGTGTACCGCGCTCGGCCCGGCGTCGGTCAAAGATGCAATCCAGCGCGCCCGGCTCGAGGTCCAGAACGCATCGGCCGCGTTGGAGGAGTTGGCTGCCTCCGGGCAGTTGGTCCCGCTCGAAAACGGCGAGTTGGCCCCCGCAGCGGACATTTTAGTCATGGCGCAGGGAGCTTGGTCGGTGCTCCGCGATTCCGTAGTAGCGACTTTAGTCGCCTTCCATAAGAACTTCCCTCTGCGGCGCGGCATGGCGCGTGAGGAACTCAAGAGCCGCCTGAAACTGACGCCGCGCGTTTTCAACGCGGTGGTGAAAAAACTGGCCGCCGAAGATGCGCTCGCCGAATCCGGTTCGCGGTTGGCGCGCATCGGCCACGAGATCGAGTTCACACCAGAGCAGCAGGCAACGATCAAACGCCTAACAGCCAAATTCATCGTCACGCCCTACAGCCCACCGACGGTCAAAGAATGCGAGGCCGAAGTAGGCGAGGAAGTTTTCAACGCGCTTGTGGAGCTTGGCGACCTGGTGACCGTCTCAGCCGAAGTAGTTTTTCGCAAGAGCGATTACGATGGAATGGTGGCGAAGATCCACCAGACGATCCAGGAAAAGGGTCAGATCACCGTCGCCGACGTACGCGATCTGTTCAGCACCAGCCGCCGCTACGCGCTGGCGCTTATGGAATATCTCGACTCGATTGGCGTGACGGTGCGGGATGGCGATTTCAGAAAGTTAAAAAGGTGATGGGTGTATAATGGTGGCCATCTTTCGGGCTACCATAATCGAAACGAGGTGAAACCTTATGTCAAATTACCATTTCACAATTGTCGTCGAGCAAGATGACGATGGTGTTTATATCGCCTCCTGTCCAACTTTGCAGGGATGCTATTCACAAGGGGAAACATATCAAGAAGCCGTCGAAAACCTCAAGGATGCCATTCAACTGCACATCGAGGCGCGGCAAGCTCTAGGCGAACCTATTCCCATTGAAATTGCCGTAGAACGGATAGAAGTTCATGCCTAAACTTCGCCCAGCTAAACCGCAAACGGTGCAAAGGGTTTTGGAAAAGCTGGGCTTTCAACTCATCCGTCAAAGCGGGAACCATGCTGTTTTTCGCCACCCTGATGGTCGGTGGACAACAGTGCCGCTGCATCCAGGGAAAGATGTAGCCAAAGGCACGTTGTGAAAGATCATCAAGGATGCGGGGATTTCAGTGGATAATTTCGAAGCGATGAAGTGATCTGTGTGTGGCCGATTTGCGTTAACCGTTGATCCTGCCAACTTGCAGGATGCCTTCCCCGAATTTACCTTTCCGGGACAGCTTGCGCCGCGTTTCAACATCGCCCCAACCCAGCCGGCGCTGGTCATCCCCAACGACGGCACGTGCAGGGCGGATTTCTTTGTCTGGGGGCTGATCCCCTCCTGGGCCAAAGACCCATCCATCGGGGCGCGCATGATCAACGCCCGCGCAGAGACGCTGGCCGAGAAGCCGTCCTTCCGCGCCGCGTACCGTTATCGGCGCTGCCTGATCCTGGCGGATGGTTTCTACGAATGGCAGGCGCAGGTGGGTAGCAAGGTTAAAATCCCGAATTACATCCGCCTGAAATCCGGCCGGCCGTTCGCCTTTGCTGGCCTGTGGGAGGACTGGCACGCTCCGGATGGCTCGCAAGTCAAATCTGCTACAATCATAACCACGCAGCCCAATGAGTTGATCGCGCGCCTGCACAACCGCATGCCGGTCATCCTGCCGCCCGATACTTATGCACGCTGGCTGGAGCCTGCACCACGTCAACCCGCCGACTTGCAGGGACTGCTCGCCCCCTACCCCGCCGAGGCGATGAGCGCTTATCCGGTCTCCACACTGGTCAACAGCCCGGCCAACGACCGGCCGGAGTGCATCGCTCCAGCCGAGTAGGTTACGTTTTACGCGTTATGGTAGCCTAAGGCTACCATAACGTTTTACATCTCTCCTGCGGTACAATCCCCCACGTTATGTCCAAATTCTCCGGCCGCTTTCCCGCCTTTGCATCGCGCGACTTCTCCATCTTCTGGGTCGGTCAATTTATATCGCTGATCGGCACCTGGATGCAAAACACGACGCTGCCATACCTGGCCTATCGTCTTAGCGGCCGCCCGCTCGACTTAGGTTTGGTCGGCTTTTCCGCCACCCTCCCCACCCTGCTCCTGGCCCTGCCGGGCGGCGTGCTCGTCGTACGCCTGGACAAGCGCAGGATAGTCATCGTCATGCAGACGATAGAGATGATCCAGGCTTTCGCGCTGGCCTTTCTAGCTCTGGCTGGGGTTATCCAGATCTGGCACATCGTCATCCTTTCTTTTGTGCTGGGATCGGCCAGCGCTATCGAGATCACCGCCCGCCAGGCCATGTTGATCGAGCTTGTCGGAAAACCAGCACTGCCCAATGCCATCGCTCTGCAGACCACCATCTTCAACGCTGCCCGCGTGCTTGGTCCCTCGTTGACGGCAGTGGTGCTCGTGCTGGTCAAGAACCAGGGCGAGGGCTGGGCTTTCTTCATCAACGGCGTCAGCTTCCTGTTCGTCATCGTGGGACTGTTCTTCGTCCGCACCCCTTAAAAGGTCAATGACTCTGCTCAAGCAAACGGAAAACGGAGCATGATGGTAGGGCAGTTTCCTACCATGATGGCTGAATTCAGTGAAGGACAGCGCTATATCATGGGCAATGCGGCGGTCGCGCTGATCGTCCTGATGGCCGCCGTTATCGGTTTCTTCGGCTTCCCCTTTGGCCAACAAATCCCGGCCGTTGCCCGGGATGTTCTCAAACAATTCGGTGATACCGAAACGATCGTCAAAGCGCGCACCAGTGCCCTCTACATAGCCCAGGGCGTCGGCGCGTTGGCCGCAGCCCTCATAATATCCATCTACAGCGACATCAAGCGCAAGGGTCTCTTGCTGGCCATCGGACAATTCATCTTTGCAATCGCTTTGATTGGCATCGCTCTAACCAGATCATTAACGCTGGCATTGGGATTGAACGTGCTGTTAGGGCTGTCCATCGTGACCCAGCTCGCTACGATGAACATACTCATCCAGGTAGCGGTCCCCGACGCATTGCGCGGACGGGTCTTCAGCACCTATCTGTGGGCGCTGCAAGGCGTGGCGCCCTTTGGCAGTTTGTTCATCGGTAGGGTGGCGCAGACCTGGAACGTCCCCCTCGCCGCGCTGATCTGCGGGTGCGTATGCCTGCTGGCGGCGGTCCTCATCCACACGCTCAACCCCACTTTTTGGCGAAACGCCTCTTAATTTCCTTTAATCTAGTCGCTTGACGGCCTCATGTGGGCATGTTATCATAGCCCGCTATGAACAACGAGCATTTCCCGGAAGATCTATCCCTGCCTGCCAGGGGGAACCAGGAAAGTCCCGAGAAATCTCCTCCACAGCCAAGAATTAGCCTTTTTGGACGCTGGTTAGAGGCCTTGGCCCATCTCGGCTTGGGTGAGACGACGCTGCGGATCGGGACCAATGTACTCGCTATGACATTGATCCTGGCTGTCGTCTGGTTGATGCGCAACTTCTACCACCAGGGGATAGCCATCGGAGCCTCGGGCGCGCTGGCCGCCTCCCAGCTGACAGCCACACCGACACTCTCTACCGCGGATGTACCCCCACCGGCAACCGGTTCGATGGACAGCATTTCACGCCTGGCTTCGCTGCATACCATTATTCCTTCAAGGCCGCGTGTGGATGTGAACACCTATGCCGTCCAGACAGGCGACTCGGTTTTTGGGATTGCCGAAAAATTCGGGCTGAAACCGAGCACGATCTTGTTCGGGAACTATGCGACGCTCAAGGACACCCCGCACAGCCTGCGGCCCGGTCAGGAACTCAACATCCTGCCGGTTGACGGCACCTATTACGAATGGCAGGCTGGCGATGGTTTGAATGCCGTCGCGCAATTCTTCGGCGTTGACGCCGAAGCGATTGTCAATTTTCCTGGCAACCACCTCGACCCGGATACCATTGGCGATTATACCCACCCCAATATTCAAGCGGGTACCTGGCTGATCGTTCCCGGTGGAAAGCGCGAGTTAATCAGTTGGCAGGCGCCGATCGGCGTCACGCGCGACCAGCCCGCTCTGGCCCGAGTGATGGGTGCAGGCTCGTGCGGCGCGATTTCAGGTGGCGCGGTCGGCTTCGGAACCTACGTATGGCCGACGACGCAGCACCGGGTTGGGGGATATAACTATTCCCCCGAAACGGGCCACCGCGGCATTGACCTCGCCGGCTCGTTGGACAGCGGTATTTTTGCGACCGACTCCGGTGTGATCGTTTATGCGGGCTGGAACGATTATGGTTACGGCAATTTGATCATGATTGACCATGGGAATGGCTGGCAATCGCTCTATGCGCATCTGGATCAGTTCAACATAGCCTGCGGACAAAGTGTCGGCCAGGGCGAACTGATCGGTTTGATGGGCAGCACAGGCAACTCGTCCGGCCCGCACCTGCACTTTGAGTTGATGAATACAGTCTATGGGAAAGTCAATCCACTCGAATGGTTACCGGCGCCGTAAAAAATAAGTAAAATCTTGCCAAAGCTGTTGACCTGGGCTATAATCTCGCTCACCTCGGGCGCGTAGCTCAGTCGGTTAGAGCGCATCACTCACATTGATGAGGTCGGGGGTTCGAGCCCCTCCGCGCCCACAGAAACGGGACCTTCGGGTCTCGTTTTCGCGTCACATTGAAGTCCCCGCAGGGGGATCCTAAGGTCGGGGGTTCGAGCCCCTCCGCGCCCACAGAAACGGGACCTTCGGGTCTCGTTTTCGCGTCACATGGATGTCCCCGCAGGGG
>JALHUM010000196.1 GCA_022865905.1 Anaerolineales bacterium
AGGAGCAGCTCGACAAGCACGACGCCTGGAACCTCGACAGCCGCCTCGAGCTGGCGATGGACGCGTTGCGCTGTCCGCCATCGGATACACCTATCAAGGTTTTATCGGGCGGGGAACGCCGCCGCGTCGCCCTCACCCGACTCCTGCTCACCGAACCCGATATCCTCCTACTCGACGAACCCACCAACCACCTCGACGCCGAGTCCGTGGCGTGGCTCGAACATCACCTGCGCGATTACAAAGGCACGGTCATCGCCGTCACGCACGACCGCTATTTTCTCGATAACGTCGCGGGCTGGATCCTCGAACTGGATCGCGGCTACGGCATCCCGTGGAAGGGCAATTATTCCTCGTGGCTCGCGCAAAAGAAGGAACGCATCGCACAGGAAGAGAAGACCGAGAGCAAGCGGCAAAAGACCCTCGAGCGCGAACTCGAATGGATCAACATGTCGCCCAAAGCGCGTCAGGCAAAGGGACAGGCGCGCCTCACGGCTTACGAAAAACTGCTCAGTCAGGAAACTGAAAAGCGCCGCGAAGATCTGGAAATCTACATCCCGCCTGGTCCGCGGCTCGGCGACATCGTCTTCGAGTTCGAGAACGTGACCAAAGGCTACGCCAGCCCCGACGGAGGAGGGGGCGACCGGCTCCTGTTGGAGAACTTCAGCGCCAAAATCCCGCCCGGTTCCATCGTTGGCGTCATCGGCCCGAATGGCACGGGCAAGACCACCCTGCTCAGGATGATCATGGGCAAGGAAAAGCCCGACAGCGGCTCCATCAAAATCGGAGAAACCGTCATACTGGCGTATGCCGATCAACTGCGCCCCCTCGACAATGACAGGACCGTGTGGGAAGAGATCAGCGGCGGCGAAGATACGCTCACGCTCGGCTCGCGCAAGATGAACTCACGCGCGTATTGTGCCTCGTTCAACTTCTTGGGTTCTGATCAACAAAAGAAAGTCGGCGTGCTCTCCGGCGGCGAGCGCAACCGCGTCCATCTCGCAAAAACCCTCACCGAAGGTGCCAATGTGCTCCTGCTCGACGAACCGACCAACGACCTCGATGTTAACACCCTACGCGCCCTCGAAGAAGCCCTCGAAGAATTCGCAGGCGTCGCCATTGTCGTCAGCCACGACCGCTGGTTCCTCGACCGCATCTGCACCCACATCATCGCCTTCGAAGGCGAGTCCATTGCGAAGATGTATTTAGGCAACTGGTCTGATTACGAAACGATGATGAGAGAAAAATCTGGGAAAGATTTAACCCCGCATCGGGTGAAATATAGGATGTTGAAGAGGTAGCACGAGCGCTAAACGCCAAGCGTCCCGGCACGTTTGTGTCGGGATTACTGGTTGAGGAGAAATGGTTTTGCTCTACTGCTTCTTGCCGCAATACGGGCAGTTCTTCCAATCTTTCTGGACCGGTTGTCCGCATTTGGCGCAGGTGTGGGTCGGCGTCAGGGCCGGGGCCGGGGCGGCAGGTACTGCCATGGCGATGTTGGCTCGTTTATTCCCAAATCGGTAAGCGCCGTAGACCAGCAGGCCCAGCAGCGCCAGCGGGATCAGCCCGCCAAGGAACGCAAAGCCCAAACCAAAGGGCATGAAGCCTCGTACACCCATTCCGGGGCGATGCCAGCCGTCACCACCGCCCATCATTGGACCGTTCCAAACGCGCGATTGGGGGAATTCCCGGAAACCGATGCTTCTGCCAAACCCGTTGTGGAACATGAACGCCAGGGCGAACAAGACCGCCAAGACTACCGATACGATGAGGATCCCAAGGATCCATTTCCTTACTTTTTTCATAACGACTCCTTTCGTTATCAGAAGATAAGTATAAACCTCGATTATAAAGGATTCATTAGAACATTAAGTGTTTTTCATGTACGATCTACTCTTTTGCCATCCCCTCCGGTTTCTAAGGTAAAATTCAGGCCATGTCCAGATTACGATCCCCCTTCGTATGGTTCATCCTGATCTTGCTGTTCATTGCCGTCTTCACCTTCTTCGGGCCAGAGGAGAAGTCGCTGGGCAACAGCGTGCGCATCGTTTACTTGCACGGCGCCTGGGTGTTGACCGCGCAAATTGTCATCCTGGCGGCGGCGGCGGTGGGGCTGATCGGTCTGCTGACGCGGCGCGAGTCCGCCCACCACTGGTCGCAGGCCCTCGGCCGCACCGGCATCGTCTTTTGGGTGACTTACCTGCCTCTTTCGCTGTGGGCCATGCAGGCCAACTGGAACGGCCTGTTCCTCTCCGAGCCGCGTTTCCGCGTCGCTCTCATCTTTGCCATCGCGGGCGTTTTGCTCCAGATTGGATTGGCGCTGATCGCCAAACTCCCCTGGACCTCGCTGGCCAATCTGGCCTACGCCATCTCGCTTAATTTCGTCTTGAACGATGCGGGCAACGTTCTGCATCCGCCGCCCTCGCCGATCTTCGGTTCGGGGAATTTGAAGATTGAGGTATTTTTCGTCATCTTGAACCTGCTCACTCTCCTGGCCTCCTGGCAACTGACGAGGTGGTGGCTGAGGAAGTAAGCGACTTGAAGGATCAACTTCGCTTCCAGATCCCCGCCTTCACTGCCATCCGCACCGTGTTGAACACGGCCCACCGGATGGTTTACCCGTTCCTGTCCATTTTCGCGCGTGGTTTGGGTGTGGACTTGACGACCATGTCCCTTGCCCTGACTGCCCGCAGCCTGGTCGGGACCTTTGGCCCGTTCACCGCTTCGGTAGCCGACAGCCACGGACGCAAGTTCGGTATGCTCTTCGGCGTCAGCTTGTTCACGCTCGGCACGGCGTTGGTCGTCTTCTGGCCGACCTTTTGGGTGCTCGCCGTGGCGCTCTCCCTGGCCACGCTTGGCAAATACATCTTCGACCCGGCGATGCAGGCCTACCTCAGCGACCGCATTTCTTACCAACGGCGCGGA
>JALHUM010000197.1 GCA_022865905.1 Anaerolineales bacterium
GAACAATCCGAGACGCGCCTGCCGCCCGCCCTGGCACATGCCCTGCACGGACAGACGCTCTACACCAACCTGGAAGTTCTGCCCGCTCTGATGCTGGAGCGCGGACCGGAGCCGGGCAGTGAGCGCTACGCGGCCTGGATGAAAGAACACGCCGAGAAAATGCCGCGCCCGCTGCCGGTCAAGACCGTGCCGCCGCACCACGCCGAAGTCTGCCTGGCCGGGCCGGGCGATATCGCCGAGATCTTCGGCGACCCGGCTGACAAGGGCAATTTCGTCATCGGCTACACCCGCGAGCAGGGACATCCCGTCTGCGTCAACCTGGACCGATTCGTCCAGCGCTCGGCGGGCGTTTTCGGCGCCACCGGCACGGGCAAATCCTTCCTGGCGCGCATCCTCCTGGCCGGGCTGGTGCACAACAACAAGGCCTCGGTGCTGGTCTTCGACATGCACAACGAGTACGGCTTCGACGACACGGCTTCGGACACCGGTCTGCGCGTCATCGGGCTGAAGACCAAGTTCTCGTCACGGTTGCGGGTGGTCGGACTTGGCGCGGGCGCGAAAATCCGCAGCAACGCGCCGGATTTCAACCTGGAAATCGCCATGCCCGACATCGCCCCTGCGGACATCGAGCTGCTGACGCGCGAGCTGAATCTCAAGGAGACCACGCCCACCACGCTGGAGGCGCTGGTCGCCACCTTCGGCCCCCGGAACTGGTTCGCCGCCTTCCGCGAGATGGAGAACGGCGCGGTCATCGAGACTGAGGACGGGAAGAAAGTCCCGGCCCCGCACAGCGTCGCTTTTTGGGCGCGGCAGGCCGGGGTCAACGAGATGGCCGCCGAAGGCCTGCATTCCAAGCTGGGACGCCTGTTCCACAAACCGTACATCGTCGCGAAACCGGCTGCGGACTCGGTCGGCGAGATCATCAAGGCGCTGGAGGCCGGGCAGCACGTCGTCCTGTCGTTCGGCAATTTCGAGAGCGACCTGGATTACCTGTTGGTCTCGAACCTGCTGACGCGCAAGATTCGCGATGCCTGGGAGCGCAAAACCAACGCCTTCCGCACATCCGGGAAAGCCGAGCCGCGCCAGTTAGTGATTGTGCTGGAGGAGGCGCACAAGCTGCTCAACCGCGAGATGGCCGCCCAGACCACGTTCAGCACCATCGCGCGTGAGATGCGCAAATACTACGTCACCCTGCTGATCATTGACCAACGCCCGTCGCAGATCTACGACGAGGTCATGTCCCAACTGGGGACGCGCATCTCCGGCTGGCTGGGCGACGAGGACGACATCCACGCCGTGCTCTCGGGGCTTGCGGGGCGCGAGTCGCTGCGCGGGATGCTGGCACGGCTCCAGCCCAAGGAGGAAGTGCTCTTGCTCGGCTGGGGCGTGCCGATGCCGCTGCCGGTCAAGTCACGCCGCTATAACGGCGATTTCTGGAAGGAGTTGTTTGGCGCGGGAGGGAAGAAGGACGAGGCGGAGATTATGAAGGAGTTGGGGTATTAGTCGGTTAGAATTGCCTCTGTTTGTTGTATAATCCAATTGAGGTGTTGCAATGGTCACACTGACGTTATCCGATAAACAGGTCGTTGAGTTAGTCAAGCAACTGCCGCCGAAGAGCAAGCAGGCGGTGCTCGACGCGCTGACCACCGACGGCGATATCTGGTGGGAAATGATGCTTTCGCAGGGTGAAGAGCAATTCCGCCGGCTTGCCGCTGAACGCGGCCTGGAATGGGACAAAATGCCCGAAGCGGAACGCGAGACTTTTGTGGATGCTCTCCTGCACGAAAAGCCGTGACCCCAAACTTCGTCGTTTACGATACCAATATCCTGTTTTCCGGTACGGGCTGGCGGGGAAGCCCGTATTATTGTCTCCAACTGGCGCGCCGGGGTGAAGTGACTCTGCTCACCTGCCGGGAAATCCTGGTCGAGTTCCAGGAAAAACTCCAGGTCAAGCGCTACATGTCTGCCAGCGAAGCCACGCGGGCGGCGGTCGAAATTCTTTCATTCTCGCGCCTGGTGGAAATCTCTAACACTTTGAGAATCATTGCTGACGACCCAGACGACGATAAAGTGCTGGAATGTGCC
>JALHUM010000198.1 GCA_022865905.1 Anaerolineales bacterium
GCCGTACTCAAGGACGGGGTGGTGGAAATGGCCGAAAAAGTACGCACCCGCAAAGCGGCTATCGAACGTTTGCTCGAGATGGCGAAAACTGAGTTTGGCGACCAGCCAGTGTATCTGGCAGTCACCCAGGCGCGTGACCCGCTGGCAGGGAAAGCGCTTCTCGAAAAGGCCAGGAAAATATTCAACGCCCGCGAGGCCATTTTGACTGAACTTTCTATCGCATTGGCCGCAAACTTTGGCCCTGGCACGGTCGGTTTGGTTATCTATCCATTGGGAGAGTGACGAAATGGGTGTGACGCAAAAACTGGTGGAGGCATCCAAGAATAAGGCTGCCTCGCTGGAAAAACGGCTGGCAGGCATCCTGAAACCCATCCGGCCGCGCCAGGAGTTCGTGCGCGGTCTGCGTCAAAGGATTCAGGTTTCCGATCAACCGATCATCGTGCACAAGTTCACGCGTGGGGAATTCATATTCCTGTTCGTCAGCGGTCTCGTTTCCGTGGCCGTGTTGCTGGTTCTGGGTGTGCGCGCCTTGTTTTCTATGTTGACCGCTCTGGGAATCATCCAACAGGCCGACCGGCAGCTCAAGAGCCAAAAAAGGATCGTCCCGCGGCGCGCTTGAGCGGGATCAAGGGGATGATATGCGCGATTCGAGATGAAGAAAACACGGATGGGCAAGAACCCATCCGTGTTCATCCCTGCTCATTGTAAACAGCCGGGCTACCCTCCGCCAATCACAGCCAGCACGCGCACCACATCCCCCTCTTGTATAACATAATCCTTTGACTTTTGCTCCTCATTGACCACCACCAGCGCGATCACATCGGGCGGGATATTCAGCGCGGACAACGTCTCGCGCACATTGCGGCCGGATTCAACGGCAATTTCATCTTTGCCGCCGATATAGGATTTCAAAGCACCAGAAGGGCGTAGGGTTGCGCTCATAGTGATTCGGGATTTATAAGCAGAAATCTCTCAAACACAAAGGACACAAAATAGCACAAAGGCCTACCTTGAGTTCATCGAAGCGCTTTCCCTTCAAGTTCCTTTGTGCCCTTCGTGTTTGAGATTCATTATTTCACGCTACCAGTTTAGCCAGCCCAAGCTGCTCCAATGTCGCCGCGGTGGGAATCCCGTCCGAGGTCCAGCCACGCTGCTCGTAGTACATATCCAGCAATTTATTGACATCCTCGAACCGGGTGATCTGTCCTTTAGTGGCGCCTGTCTTGGGAGCCTCCTCATAGAAGCGCGGGGAGGGCATATCCCATTGGCGGCCAAAGCCTTCGTTTTCGCGCCCCCAATACATGCGGGTCAAGTTCCAGATGCGTGCACCGACCTTTTCCAGGTCTTCCCAGGAGCGCTGAACCCCAGTGATGGCCTCCAAGGCCGGGCAATACAGGTCGCGGTCAATGCCCAATTCCACCCACTGCAGGCGGCAGCCGCCCAGCACATCGAACATGGGGCGGAAGTTCTGCAGCCAGATGACGCGCGCCACCTTCTCCGGCACGACCTTGTCGCGGCCGACCTGCAGGTCGTAAGTGATCGCCCAGGAACGGTTGTGGTGCGCACCCACGTCGCAGGTCATATAGGCCAGCAGCATGGCCGTGGCGTTGTGAGTCGCATAAGCGGATTGCTCCATTCCCTTGACGTGGATGGCGAACTTCTCGCTACCCTGGCCGATTTTCTTGGAAGCGCGCTTTATACCCTCGGCCAGCAGCGCACCGAGACCCTCGCGGCGGGCGATCTTCTCGATCAGCTTGAAAGTTGCTTCGATGTTGCCGAACTTGAGTTCCAGGCCGTCGGTGTCTTTCTTGGTGAGGATACCCTTCTCGTAGCATTCCATCGCCCACCCGATGGCATTGCCGGTGCTGATGGTGTCAATGCCCAGGTCGTCGCAGAGCAGGTTGGCCATCGCCACAGCTTCGATATCGTCAATTCCCAGGTTGGAACCCATCAGGCCGATGGTCTCGTATTCCGGGCCTTCGACGTGGATGTTGTACTTCTTGGAGCGGCTGTACTTGCCGCACGGCGAGGGGCAGCCAAAGCAGCCCTTGTCGGTGATGACGATCTTCTCGCGCATGGTCTGTCCATAGAGGCCCTTGCCGCCCTCGAACGAACCGGCGCTGAAGTTGCGGGTGGGCAGCGCGCCGACCTCGTCGCACCAGGAGGTGACGATGGTCGTGCCGTAGCGCGTCCAGTCTTTCAAACCCTCAGCGTCTTTGCAGGCCTTGTAGAGCGCCATGCCAGCCTTACGATAGGCTTCCATGTCCGCTACGGGAATGGACTTGGTGCCGTGGACGACAACGGCCTTGACCTTCTTGACGCCCATCACCGTGCCGACGCCGCCGCGTCCGGCCTGGCGGCCGAAATCGTGGTTGATACAGGCATACGAAACGCCGTTCTCGCCACCGGGACCGATGACCGCCACCTGGAACTCCTCGCCAAGTTTCTCCTTGAAATGCTTCTCGACGGCAATCGTGCCCTTGCCCCACAAGTCAGCGGCATCCCGCAGCTCGACCTTGTCGTCGTCAATGAAGAGGTAGACCGGCTTGGGACTGATGCCTTCCAGGATGATGCTGTCCAGCCCGGCATATTTGATCTCGGCGGTGAAATGCCCACCCATCGAAGCGGAGGCGTAGCCGCCGGTCAGCGGGGACTTGGTGGTGAAGTCACACTTGCCCGCGCCGGGGATCATCAGGCCAGATAATGGGCCGCTGGAGATGATGAGCTTGTTTGCAGGCCCAAGCGGATCGGCATTCGTTGGCACTTCCTTGAACAGGAAATACGCGCCGAAGCCGCGCCCGCCGATGAAATCGCGCACCAGGTCTGGGGGTGTCGGTTCTTTGGTTATTTTGCCTGTCGCCAGATTGACACGTAGAATTTGACCACCGTAACCGTTCATGATTCCTCCTTCATCAGACCCTAAAGGTCTCTCAGACCTTTAGGGTCTCCTCTTTCTCAGCAATCCACAGCGCGCTGGTGCCGCACACGCTGACGCAATCGCCGCACAGGTCACACTTCCAGGCCGTGTTCGCTAACTCGGTGCGGAGGAACATCACGCCCTCCGGGCACTCCGGCACGCAGGCTTCGCACAGGTTGCACTCGGCGAAGTCCACGTAATAAGCGCCCTTGTCATTCAGCTTGATCGCCTCCGTCGGGCAGACCGCCGCGCAGTCGCCGCACTGCGTGCAGACCTTCACCTCGTACACGCCCGGCGCGGGGAAATGGGGCGCGATGACAAGCGCCGCCTTCTTGGGGTTGTTCTCGCCAAAAAGGTCGAGAGAACAGGCCACCCGGCAGGCGTTGCATCCCGAACACTTTGCGCTATCCACATAAAGCCGCATAAGAAAACTCCTTTCGAAATTGACTGAGCAGTTTGAACCCGCAGTAACACAACGTGCGTTCTAAGAGTACATCATTGCAGGTCGAATGGGTAGAGACATCTTTCCTGTTTGTCCGGTACAGGCTTCCTGATTCTGACTCGGAACTTGCACCAGGTGCAGGTGTCTGCGGTTGGAAGAATTACCGATTCGGGGTTTGGCCGTATTATACTTGGAGAGGAGGAGAAGTGATGAAGGTTTTTTACTCCGACGCCCATTTGGCCCACCAGCCGCGCTATTATTTCCCAGAAGGCGGTCAAACAGAACCTTTTCTCGAAACCCCTGAGCGCGCAGAATGTGTGGTTTCTGTGCTGCATAAGGCGGACTGGGCCGAAGTCGTCCCACCCGAAGAATTCGGCCTGGAACCCATCTTGAGCGTCCACAGCGCCCCTTACCTGGATTATCTGCGCACCGCCTACGCAGAATGGCAATCCTGCTCACCCATCGAAGGGCAGGCCTTCATCCCTGGCTCTTACACCATTGACCGCCAAATGGTCCTGACCGGGAATGTGCCCGAACAGACCGGCTTTTTCCTGATGAGCGTCCACGTGCCGGTCACTGCTGGGACTTACACCGCCGCCCTGGCTGCGGCGCAGTGCGCCCTCTCCGGCGCGCAGGCGGTGGCGCAGGGTCAACGCGCCGCTTTCGCCCTGTGCCGCCCGCCGGGCCATCACGCCGGCCGGGAGATATGCGGCGGGTTTTGCTTCCTGAACAACGCCGCCATCGCCGCCCAATGGCTGAGTGGACAGGGGAAAGTCGCCATCCTGGACATTGACTACCACGCCGGGAACGGCACGCAGGATATATTCTACGAACGACCTGACGTGTTGACGGTCTCGCTCCACGCCAACCCAGACCGAGAGTATCCCAACTACGCTGGTTACACCCACGAAACCGGCGCGGGACCTGGAGCCGGCTACCACCGCAACTATCCCCTCCCCGTCGGGACGGACGACTCGCTCTACTTACACACCCTGAATGAAGCCCTGGACTTGATCGCCAATTTCGACCCAGCCCATCTTGTGCTATCAGCAGGTATGGATATTTACAAGGACGACCCGTTGAGCGATTTCGCCATCACGCACCCGGGAATCGTCGAGATCGGCCGCTCAATTGCCAGTCTAAATCTCCAAACATTGGTGGTGATGGAGGGCGGCTATAACGTTGAGGCGCTGGGAAAGAATGTGGTAGCATTGCTAGTAGCTTTCGTTTAGTTTGAACAAATTCGGCAAAATACCCTATTTCTGCTGGGTAGCTCCGTTTGTTGTGGATGTGGCGGGTGACATCAAGACGATCAGATACACCAAGTCGCTCTTGCCTGGCCCGAGCGTGTATAAGGAGCGCTGCAGCGTGTGGCCGCCTTCCGGCATGGCGATCAGGTCACGGTGACCTAGAGCATAATTAACATGACCGAGGTCGACGACCGGGGCTACTTGCTGGATATGTGGGTGTGCCAGAACGGTGAGCTTCCCTGGTAGCCGGTGGGTTTGAGCGATGAATATCAAACCAGCTATACCTTCACCGACCAGGCCGGTTGTGCATGGACATCCGGCGGGAAACTGGCCGCGGTGGAAAAGCACGGCTACAGCACCTGGGTGACGATCCCCTGGCCCGCGTCTTAGTAGTTCTGATACCCATCCAGTTGTCTCGCACTGGCAGGACAGCCCTTAATCGTGGAGGGCGGTTTTTCTGCCACGAATTTCAAGAATGGTCATGAATATTTCAAGAAATTCGTGCAATTCGTGGCCGAATTTCCATTGCGATAACTCCACGATCTACTGTGGTGTTACCTCTCGCACAAACTTCGCCAAAAAACAAGGCGCATACGGCGGATGGCAATTGCCCAGGCCTGTCACCCTGAGGAGCGTTCTGTGCGACCGAAGGATCTCAAAGCCAGTAAGAGGAGATTCTTACCCTTCGGGTACGATGTCGCCGCTGGAAGAACACCAGCGGCTCAGAATGACAGCCATGTTGAGCAGTCACCACGAATGGGCAAATGGCGCGAAGATATAATAACCACAGATCTGTAATGCTATGAACACCAATCACGGAGATTCCCAAAGAACCAAAATCGTTATACAATAGTGACGCATGACTGTTCAGCGCAAGTTAATGAGAAACACATCGAGCATGTTACCACTCCCACAGCGGAGAGTAGTGTGAGGTTCCAGAACAAACAGGAGATGCGTGGGCATGAGAGCCAAAAAGTCAACCGACCAGAGTAACACCGAAGAAGGGGCTGACCAAAAGCCCAGACCCAAGCGCAACCTTGCGAAAGCGCTGTACGCAGGTGACGAGGGATTCAAGAGCATCTTCAATGAATCTCCCGTCGGAATCGAGCTTTATGACGCCGACGGCCTGCTGATGGATGCCAACCCCGCTTGCCTGCGCTTGTTTGGCGTATCGAACCTCGCACAGGTAAAGGGGTTCAAGCTATTCGAGGATCCTAATCTGCCCGACAAAGAAAAAGCAAAGCTGCGTCGTGGCAAGACGGTAAGATACGAAGCTCCTTTCAATTTCGAAAAAGTCAAGGAACTTCGATTGTACGATACGACGAAGTCTGGAATCGTCCACCTGGACGTGCGGATCACCCCGGTCGGCGTAAAGAGAAAAGCCGCTCCTCAAGGTTATTTGGTGCAGGTTCAAGACATCACAGAGCGTAAACTAACGGAGGAGGCGCTACGACAGCACGTTGAAGAGTTGGCCGCGCTCCAGGCAATTACGCTCGACTTCGCCACACAGCAAGAACTGCTCTCCCTGCTGAACACGATTGTCGAGCGCGCCATGGCTCTTCTCAACGCGCCCTGCGGTTTTATTTACCTGCACGATACCAAAACGAACGAACTCGAACTGGTCGTCGAACAAGGTTTATACGCTTCCCCGGGTTTGCGTTTGCGGATGGGAGAAGGCATGGCTGGACAGGTGGCGCAGACCCGGCAACCGCTCAACGTGGACGATTACAGCACATGGGAGGGCCGTTCGCCTCATTACGCGGCTGTACCCTATCATGCCGTTATCGAAGTACCCATGCTTTTCGGGGGTCAATTGATCGGCATCTTGGGCGTCAACGAAACGGCAGCGACGCGCAAATACAACGAAACCGACCTCCGCTTTCTATCCCTATTCGCAGGACAGGCAGCGAGTGCGGTCCGTAACTCACAATTATTCCAGGGAATCCAAACCGAGCTAACCGAACGCAAAAGGACGGAGCAGACTCTGCTCCAGACCGAGAAGCGTTACCGCACACTCTTCGAGCAGTCGCCGGACGGTGTCCTGCTCATTGACCCTGAAACCGCGCGGACCATCGTATTCAACACTGCGGCTCACTCCCACTTGGGGTATTCACGTGAAGAGTTCGCCCGCCTGCGGATCGCGGATTATGAAGTCATCGAGAAGCCTGAGGTGACAGAGGCGCACATCCAGAATATCATTCAACAAGGGCGCGACGATTTCGAAACCAAGCACCGCACGAAACAGGGTGAGATCCGAAATGTAAACGTGACGGCGCAGACCATAGAGCTGGCTGGCCGCCCTGTTCTCAACTGCATTTTCCGCGACATCACCGAGCGAAAACAGGCTGAAGCATCCTTACAGGAGGCCGAGGCGCGTTACCGCGCCCTGGTGGAACAGGTTCCTGCCATCATTTACACAGATTCGGCAGATCAAGTAGGTCAGACCCTTTACATCAGCCCCCAACTAAAAACGATTGCGGGTTATGATCCAGAAGAGTGGATCGCTGACAATGATCTGTGGCGAAAGTCAATACAACCCGAGGATCGCGCGCGTGTATTGGCAGAATACGACCGTTCCCTTGAAATTGGCGAGCCATTCATCGCCGAATACCGGATGATTTCTCGTGATGGACGGGTTATATGGATACGGGATGAGGCCGTCCTGATACGAGACCAATCGGGACAACCCTTGTTTTGGCAAGGGATTTTCATCAACATCACCGAGCGCAAACGGGCGGAGACCGCGCTGCTCGAGGCGGAAACCAGATATCGCACGTTGGTGGAACAGATCACCGCCGTCACGTATATCGACGCGGTAGACCAGGCCAGTTCAGCCATCTTCATGAGTCCACAAGTAGAGGCGCTGACCGGTTACACACCCGAAGAATGGAAGGCAGATCCCGAATTATGGATCAGGCTGATTCATCCCAAAGACCGCGCGCGTGTGCTGGCTGAAAATATCCGCACCAACGAAACCGGCGATCCATTCAAAGCAGAGTATCGGATAATTGCCCGTGATGGCCGCATTGTGTGGGTGCGTGACGAGGCCATAATGTTAAAAGATGAAGCAGGCCAACCGCAATGCTGGCAAGGAGTGATGCTCGACATCACCGAGCGCAAGCGGGCAGAGGAAACGTTGCGGGAGAGCGAGCAGACATACAAAGCCTTGATCGATACTACCAGCACGGGTTATCTCATAATTAATTCACAAGGCCAGGTTGTGGATGCCAATGCCGAGTACGTCAGGCTCAGCGGGCACGAGACATTGCAAGAGATTCTGGGAAGAAGCGTAGTCGAATGGACTGCACCACATGACCAGCTGAGAAACGCCGCAGAAGTAGAGAAATGTGCAAAGGCAGGTATGGTGAGAAACCTGGAGATCGATTATATAAGCAAAAATGGCGTCATCACACCCATCGAGATCAATGCAACGGTGGTGCAAACCGAAAAAGGAACGATGGTCCTTTCGTTGTGTCGAGACATCACCGATCGCAAACGAGCGGAAAAGGCCCGTGAGATAACCCTTCGAATTTCTCAGGCCGCGGTTTCCACTGAGAGCCTTGAAGAACTCTACCATTCTATCCATGAACTCCTCGGTGAGTTAATGCCGGTAGAGAATTTTTACATTGCTCTGTATGAACCATCGAATGATTTGCTCAGTTTCCCCTATTTCGTGGATCAATACGACCAACCCGCTCTGCCCCAGAAACCCGGTCGCGGCCTGACCGAATACGTGCTGCGCATCGGAAAGCCGCTGCTGGCCCCGCCGGAAGTGTTCGCCCAACTCCTACAGCAGGGAGAGGTAGAACTGGTAGGCACCAACTCTGTAGACTGGCTGGGGATTCCACTGGAAGTGAAGCAACAAGTTATCGGTGTGATGGTAACGCAAAGTTACACGGAGGGTATTCGTTTCAGTCAAGCAGATGCAGACATGTTTACCTTTGTTTCTACGCAGGTAGCCATGGCAATAGAACGTGTACGCCTGTATGCAGCAGAGAAACGGCGCGCCGCGCGTCTGATCGAGATCTTACAACTCAGTATGAAACTCGTGACCTCGTACGAGAAAAATGCCATGTTGAATCATCTGGTTGCTCGCGCTGCGGAGATCATGGAAAGTGCTACGTGCACAGTGATGATGATTGACACTGAGGCAAATGAAGCCGTACTCGCCGCGCAGATTGGCTTGCCGGAGAGCACGGCCAAGGAATTACGCGTCCCTCTCGCTTTGCCGATTATCCAACGAATGTTGGAAACTGGTGAGCCGATCATCTTACCCAATATCAACCATGACGCCCCGGCAATGCGCTCCGTTCTTGTCCGCCCAGACATCCAGGCCTTCTTTGCCTATCCGATGATCCGCGCAGGGCGGGCAATTGGGCTCATCACGTTCAGCAAACTCACGCCGTACACGCCCTCAGCCGAAGAAGTCGCTGCCTGCCAATTACTGGCCGAGCGCGCCGCCGCTTCCCTGGAGAATGCACGCTTGTTCGAAGAGACGAGCCGCAGCCTGGAACAGGTCAAAGCCTTGCACACCATTGACCTGACCATCGCTTCCAGCTTCGACCTGCGCCTGACCCTCAACATTCTCCTCGAGCAAACCCGTACTCAATTGGGCGTGGATGCAGTTGATATCCTGGTATACAATCCACACACCCAGGTGCTCGATTTCGCCGCCAGCAGCGGCTTCCGCACCACGGCCCTGCAAGGCACCCACCTGCGCCTGGGGCAAGGCTATGCCGGCATCGCCGGTCTGGAACGAAAAACCGTTCACGTGTCTAGTTTGCGGGGGCGGAAGACGGATTTTCTGCGTTCCCCAAGCTTCAGCGCGGAGGAGTTCGACACTTATTATGGTGTGCCGCTTATCGCCAAAGGCCAGATCAAGGGTGTGTTGGAGGCCTACCATCGTTCCCCACTCAAGCCCGATCAGATCTGGACGGATTTCCTAGAAACCCTGGCCAAACAGGCCGCCATTGCAATAGATAATGCCACCCTGTTCTCCGACCTGCAAAGCTCGAACGCCGAATTGACGCTGGCCTACGATACGACTCTCGCCGGTTGGTCAAAAGCCCTCGACCTGCGCGACAAGGAGACCGAAGGCCACACCCAGCGCGTCGTCGAGACGACGATCAGGCTGGCGCGCGCTATGAGGGTCATTGAAGCTGAACTGACAAACGTGCGCCGCGGCGCGCTGCTGCACGACATCGGCAAGATGGGCATCCCCGATGAAATCCTGCACAAGACCGGACCGCTAAGTGTCGAAGAATGGGCCACCATGCGACAACACCCGGTCCATGCCCGCGAAATGCTCTCACCCATTGCCTACCTGCGGCCGGCCTTGGAGATTCCCTATAATCACCACGAGAAATGGGACGGCAGCGGCTACCCCAACGGGTTGAAAGGTGAGCAGATCCCTCTGGCGGCGCGTATCTTCACCGTCGTGGACGTATTCGACGCCCTCACTTCCGACCGGCCCTACCGCCTCGCCTGGCCGAGAGAAAAAGCCCTCAATTACATCCGTGAGCAGGCCGGCAAGTATTTCGACCCGGCAGTGGTGGAGATGTTTCTGAAAATAGTGGATAGCATCAAGCAGTTATAATCGGGCCCGTGATCTTCATCCGCCGCCTGTTCTACCACCCAGCCATTCCCCGCGAATACCGCGCCAACTTTACCCACCTCTATCTCGATATAGGCTGGTTTGGCATCCTGAGCGGCAGCGCCATCAACTTCCTGAACGTCTACGCTACGCGGCTTGGCGCCACCGGTGTGCAGATCGGTCTGCTGGGGGCAATGGCAGCTCTCGTCAGCCTGACGTGCTCCATCCCGGCCGGCCGCTGGCTCGAAAGACGACCCGTCAGCAAAGCCGTCTTCTGGACCTCGGTCTTCTATCGGCTGGGCTTCCTGCTCTGGATCCCCCTTCCCTGGCTCTTCAACAACCAAACACAGATCTGGGCGCTCATCGGCCTCACCCTACTGATGGGCATCCCGCTCACCGCCCTCTCGGTTGGCTTCAACGCCCTGTTCGCCGAGGCCGTCCCGGCCGAATGGCGCGCCTACGTGATGGGCATCCGCAACGTGGTGCTCTCGGTCACCTTCATACTCGCCTCGCTTGGCAGCGGCTACCTGCTCGACCGGCTGCCCTTCCCGCTTGGGTATCAAATCATTTTTGGGATCGGTTTCTTTGGCGCGGCGATGAGCAGCCTTCACCTCTACTTCGTCCGACCGCTACCCCAGCCCGCCTCCAAAGTGGACTCGCTCCTCCCGCAGCCTGTCTCCCCGCCCGAACGACCAAGCCCACGCCGGAGCTGGCTTGCTGCCCTCCGCACCGATATCTGGCAGACGCCCTTCCACGGCCCGCTGCTCGTCATGTTCGCCTTTCACCTGGCGCAGTATCTCGCCATCCCCCTCTTCCCGCTCTACTTCGTCCATCAATTGAACCTGACCGACCAGCAGATCGGAATCGGCACAGCTCTCTTCTACCTGTCCGTTCTGGTCGGCTCCACACAACTGGACAGGCTGACGCACAGGCTCGGCCATCACAAGATGACCGGTTTCGGCGCGCTCGGGATGAGTCTCTATCCCAGCCTGCTGGCGCTCTCGCGGCACGCTGGAGGATACTATCTCGTCTCTGCGGTGGGCGGATTCACCTGGGCCATGCTCAGCGGCGCTTACCCCAACTACCTGCTCGAAAAAATCCCCGCCAGCGACCGGCCCGCGCACCTGGCTTGGTACAACATCATTCTCAACGCGGCCGTGCTGGTCGGCTCGCTAACCGGTCCCGCCCTCGCCCACAACATCGGCCTGGGTACGGCATTGATCCTCTTTGGCGTGCTGCGCCTGCTTTCAGGGATAGCCATCCTCAAATGGGGGTAGAATAAGCCTATGACATTCGCTACTTTGCTCATCCTCGCAATTTCTTACCTGATCGGCGCGTTCCCCACCGCGCATCTGGTAGGATGGCGCTACGGTGTCAACCTTCGTCAGAGCGGGGACGGCAACCTGGGGGGATTGAACGCCTACCGCGTCTTAGGCTGGAAGCCTGCCTTGGTCGTCGGTATCGTTGATATCAGCAAAGGAGCACTCGCCGTCTGGCTAGCCGATTGTCTCTCTACAAACCCCATCGTCCCGTATCTGGCTGCCTTGGCTGCCGCGCTGGGCCACGACTTCTCCATCTACGTCCGCTTTGCAGGCGGACAGGGCATGGCCGCCATCTTGGGCAGCCTGTTAAACCTGCAACCCTGGGAAACGCTGCTCGGCGTCGGACTTTTCTTGCTTTGCTACCTCATCTTCCATAATTGGGACCTGGCTTGGGGGGTTGGGATGGTAGCAATGATCGCCTCAGCCTGGGTTTGGCGAAGACCTTTTTGGCAAATCGCGCTGCTCGTCGTGCTGATCAGCACCATCGGCCTAAAAAAGTGGATTGACATGCCGCTGGCGCGCCGTATCCGGGAGAGCCACCCATAGATGAACATCAAGGTCGTCGCCACCAACCGCAAGGCTCGCTTCGAATACTTCTTACTGGAGCATTACGAGGCCGGGTTGGCCTTGCAGGGCAGTGAGATCAAATCCATCCGCGCCGGGCAGGTCAGCCTGGCGGAGGCCTACGTCCGCGTGGAAGGGCGCCAGGCCTGGCTGATGGAGGCGCACATCGCCCCCTATGCCCAGGCTAACCGTTACAACCATGACCCGAAACGGCCGCGCCGCCTGCTGCTCCATCGCAAAGAGCTTCGCGATCTATGGGACGCCGTCCGCCAAAAAGGCGTGACCATCGTGCCGACGCGCGTTTACTTGAAAGAAGGCCGTGCCAAATTGGAAATCGCCATTGCCAAAGGGAAGAAGTTGCACGACAAGCGTCAAGCCCTCGCCCAGCGCGAAGCCGAGCGAGAGATGGAACGCCAGATGCAGAGGAGGGAGTAAAAATGGCCGCTTCGACAATCGGCAGTATCAATTTGCTTCCCGAGGCAAAAAAAAGGGAAATCTACACCCGCTTGGTTCCACCTGAACTATCCGTGCGTTTTCAGATTCCCCCTTCATTCATCGACAGCCAGGGCAACTCGCTGGTCAGCCTGAAGTGCACCGCCGGCAGCACCGACGTGGAGGCGAAGCTTTTCCACAAATCCGGTTTTCCAGATCCGATCCTGTACGGCCACTTGACCGACACCATCAACGGCCAGATCCACGTGCTGCTGTACATATTGAACGATCCCGACTCACCACGCTTCGACGTTGACCGGATGCCGGATGGCTCGCCGACGAGGTTCGGCATCCTGCGGCGCAACCTGGAGGCGGAAAAGGCCGCGCTGGAGGCGGGGCTGGCCCCAGGTCAGGTACGGCGCGGGCTGCGTCTGCTCCCCTCGGCGATAACAGCCTTCGAGTCGTTCGTCCGAAGCCTGGGCCACGACATCTATTTCGTCGAGCCTCTCTACTATCACAATGCCGTCGTTTTCGAGAATTACGGCTTCGATTACCAGGTTGGGAAAAAGCTGATGGAGCGCATCGAGGCTGGATTCGCGGAGGGCAGCGATTTGCACGCCAAGATAGATGACTCCACTCCCTTCCGGCGGCACGATGCTGAACACAGCATCCGCCTGCGCTCGTGGGCCATTCACGATGGCTTGTTAGGCGAACCTTTTTCCAACGTGACCATGTACAAGCGCATCGGCCAATCGGCCAACGTCAACACCCGCCCAAGTTGCGCCTGGTAGCCTCATTGGATGGATTCCGAAGTCTCCGACTTCGGTTTCGCGCCTTGCACGCCATCCCCAACGTCGGGAGACGTTGGACTCGCTACTCTTTGTAAGTCTGAAGAAACACATCCACCATTTCTGGATCGAAGTAGACGCCGGAATTTTTTCGTATTTCCACCAACGCATCCGCCATACTTAAACCCATGCGATAAGGCCGGTCGCTCGTCATAGCGACGAATCCATCCACAATTGCTAATAAGCACCCCTCGGGGGGAGTGTCGGCGCCTTTCAGCCCAAAAGGATAACCCTAGCCAATCCACCACTCGTGATGATAGAGCACGTATGGGATGGCAAGGCGCAGGTGATCCACCCCCTCCAGCATTTGCGCGCCAACTTGCGGATGTTGGCGCATCACTTCCCACTCTTCATCATCCAAAAGCCCTGCTTTCGTAAGCACATAGCGGGGTACCATGATCTTACCAATATCGTGTAAAACGGCGCCAAATTCCAGGATGGCGATCTCCTCGGCATTCCAGTTGAGGGCAAAGCCCAGGGAGAGCGCCAGTCGCCGCACACGGTCAACGTGACCAGCCGTGTACGGGTCGCGCGCCTCGATAACGTTCCCCAGCATCACCACAGTCTGGAGATGAGCGGCGCGCGTGTCGAAAAGCTCGACAGCCCTGCGGCGGTTGAGGCGCGTCCGCACCGCCTCGATCAGCTCCCAGGCGTCGAACGGCTTGAACAGGTAGTCGTCCACGCCCAAGGAGCGCGCCTTCTTGACATCGGTGCGTTCTGTGCGCGCCGTCAGGAAAAGGAAAGGCATAGTCACGCCAAGCGGTAGGGAACGCACCTCTTTGAGCAGCTCAAATCCATCCATCTCAGGCATCATGATATCCGAAACGATCAGGTCAGGCTTGACGCTCACGAACGAATCCAACGCTTGCCGTCCGTTCACCGTCGAAAAAACTTCGTACCCCTCGAGCACAAGAATATTGTAGATAACATCTCGCAAGAGATCATCATCTTCCGCAACGAGAATTTTCGTCATCACCTTATCCGTTCATGAATTTACGAGCAACCAACCTTCGACCTGGCAATGGCCACTGCTGCCTGCCCGAGAGCCAGGCCGCCATCATTGGTTGGCACCTGCCGGTGAATGTATACCTGGAAACCTTCCCCATGCAGACGCGCCAGTGTACGCTTGAGCAATAGTTGATTCTGCCACACTCCGCCACTTAGCGCAACCGCGCTCGTGTGGGATTCCGAGCGGATCCGGCAGCAGACCTCGCACACCATCTCTGCCAGACCATTGTGAAAACGCGCCGAGATGACCGGCAGCGGTACATCTGCCAGTACATCCGCGCGGAGCGCCTCGAAAGCTGGGCGCGGCTGGACCTCTGGCCTGTCCACCGCGAATAGATATTCACCCGTCTCGTACGGATCTGCCAGCGCCTCGAACTCGATGGCGGCTTGCGCCTCGTAGTTGACCTGCTGGCGCACACCCGCCAGGGCTGCCGCCGCGTCGAACATGCGGCCCATGCTGGAGGTTAGCGGCGCGTTCAAGCCGCGTTCCAATTGGACGCGCAAGGCCATCCGTTCTTCATAGCACAGTTCCTTTACTGGAGGCAGGCGTTCGTCCGAATCCAGGCTCAGTTGCCAGAGCAGAGCCAGCGCGGTGCGCGCTGGGTGTCGGATGGCCGCATCCCCACCCGGCAAGGGAAAGTAAGCCAGGTGAAAAGGCCGCTGGTAGCCCATATAATCGGCAATCAAAAATTCTCCGCCCCAAATAGCTGCATCTTCGCCGTAACCTGTGCCATCGAAAACCACGCCGATGACCGGAGACTCGCCGGTCAGCCCGTGCTCGGCCATACAGGCGGCGACGTGGGCGTGATGGTGCTGAACGCCGAACGTTGGCAGGTTTTCACGGTCTGCACGTTGCAGCGCATAACGAGTGGACAAATAATCCGGGTGCAGGTCGTAGGCGATGGCCTCAGGCTTAATGCAGAACAGCCGCTCGAAGTGCGCCACACCATCTTCGAAGGAGCGCAGGGTCTCGTAATTCTGCATGTCCCCGATGTGGTGGCTGAGGAAAGCATATCGCTCACGGGTCAGGCAAAAGGTATTCTTCAACTCCGGCCCGGTCGCCAGCAGTGGCGGGGCGTCGAAGGGCAGTTGGATGGGATCGGGTGCGTAGCCGCGCGAACGGCGTAATGGATAAGTAATCAGTGACCAGTGATCAGTGTTCAGTTTCTTACTCTCTGACTGGTCATTGATTACTGATAACTGATCACTCAGCACTCTCACAACCGAATCATCACACCGCGTGCGAATATCCCGGTTGTGCATCAGGAAGGCGTCCGCCAGGCTGGCTAACCGCTGGCGGGCTTCGTCGTTGTCGGTAGCGATAGGCTCTTCGCTGAGATTGCCGCTGGTCATGACCAGAGCAGTGATCAATGACCGGTTATCAGAGAGCAGTAAGTAATGCAGTGGTGTATATGGCAGCATGACGCCAAGCGTATCCTGCCGAGGAGCAACTTCGGCAGCCACGGTTGACTCTGGCCTTCGGTAGAGCAACACGATAGACCGCCGGCGGGACTCCAGTAATACGCGCTCGGCGTCATTCACGAAGCAATGCTTTTCCACCGTTTCGAGGTCCGGCATCATCAAGGCAAAGGGCTTGTCCACGCGCAGCTTGCGATTGCGAAGTTCGATCACGGCCTGTGGATTGGCGGCATCGCAGGCGAGATGAAATCCGCCCAAACCTTTTATTGCCACGATTTTCCCCTTAGCCAAAAGCCGTTGCGCTTCCATGATAGCAACCGCGTCATGGAGAGACGAGGCATGAGAAACGAGTAACGAGTCACTTTTTTTTCGTTTCTCGTTACTCTCTTCTAACCAAACATGAGGCCCGCAGACCGGACACGCGACCGGCTGGGCGTGGAATCGCCGGTTGAGCGGGTTTTGATATTCGGCGGCGCAATCCGGGCACATGGCAAAGGGCGCCATGGTCGTATTGGGACGATCATAGGGGATGTCGGTGATGATGGTGAAACGCGGCCCGCAATTCGTACAGTTGATAAAGGGGTAACGATAGCGCCGGTCTTTGGAATCGAAAAGCTCGCGCAGGCAGTCGTCGCAGATGCACACATCCGGGGAGATCGGCTGGAACGCGCCCGCCACAGCCTCGGAGTGAGCGATCTCGAAGTTCGTGAAGCCGTTTGGGTTATGCCAGTTTGTCTGCAGATCGTCTATCCGCGCCAGCGGCGGGAGTTCATTCTTCAGTGCAAAGATAAAGTCATCCAGGGTGGATTTGGCGCCGTCCACCTCGATATCCACCCCCGCAGACGTGTTGCGCACCCAGCCGGTCAATGCAAAGCGTTTTGCCAGACTGTAAACAAATGGCCGAAAACCAACACCCTGGACGATACCGGTAATGTGTACGCTCGCGCCTCGCAACCCAGACATGGGGGCAATTATACCGTGAGCAATACCGATAAACCAAACATGGATGGTTTATTGCACGGTTATAATGCTGAATGATGAAAAACAAACCCCTCCGCATCGGCATTGACATCGGCGGCACGTTCACCGACTTCGTGGTCTACGACCCGTCCACGCAGCAAATCCGGACCTTCAAGCTGCTTTCCACGCCCCGCGACCCGGCGGAGGCGGTCCTGCGAGGATTGGAGCTGATTCGCACAAAAAGTAATCCGTCATCAGTCATCAGTGATCAGTCACAGGTAACTGATGGCTGTTCACTGATGACTGTCATCCACGGCTCGACGGTCGCCACTAACGCCCTGCTGGAACGCAAAGGGGCGTGCACCGCGCTGGTGACCACGCGCGGCTTCCGGGACGTGCTCCAGATCGGACGCCAAAACCGCCCCGCCCTCTACGATCTCTTCGCCGATCCGCCCCCGCCGCTCATGCCCGAAGAATTGCGCTTCGAAGTGGACGAACGCGTGGGCCACACCGGCGAGGTCTTACGGTCGCTCGATCCGGCGCAAGTGGATGGCCTGGTCGAAGAACTCAAGATGCAAAACGCAAGATCCGTAGCCGTGTGCCTACTGTTCTCGTTTCTGCACCCGGAGCACGAACAGATCATCGCTGGGAAACTGCGCGCAGCAGGTTTCCTGGTCTCCGTCTCATCAGAGATCATCCCCGAATACCGCGAATACGAGCGCACCAGCACCACAGCCGTCAACGCCTACATCTCGCCGGTTCTGGATAAGTATCTTTCCCATTTGGAAGAAGCCCTCACCGCCCTCCCCCATTCCTGTATTGCGGAATGGGGGAGGGTTGGGGAGGGGGTCAAAGTAGAGCGAGAAAGGGGGGTGAGGTTGCGGGTCATGCAATCCAACGGCGGGATTATCAGCCCTGGCGAGGCGCGGCGTCAGGCGGTGCGCTGCATCCTTTCGGGACCGGCTGGAGGAGTGGTGGGGTGTGAGTATGTCGGGAAAGCAGCCCTCACCCCCCAGCCCCCTCTCCCAAAAGCGGGCGAGCGGGAGCTAAAAGTAATCACGTTTGACATGGGCGGCACATCCACGGATGTCTCCCTAATAGATGGGACGCCACAGATCACGACGGAGGCAACTGTCAGCGGATGCCCGATCCACGTCCCGATGTTGGACATCCACACCATTGGCGCGGGGGGCGGCTCCATCGCTTATGTGGACGCAGGCGGCGCGCTGCGCGTCGGCCCCGAATCCGCTGGCGCGGACCCGGGGCCTGCTTGCTACGGTAAGGGCCCTTCGACCGGCCCAGGGCAAGCTCTCCCCACTGTAACCGACGCTAATCTCGTGCTTGGCCGCCTGTCCGCCGAGCACTTCCTGGGCGGACAGATGCCGCTCGACGAAGAACGCGCTCATGCTGCGTTGGCGAAACTCGGTAAAGAACTTGGCCTCGACGCCACTCACGCCGCGCTGGGCGTCGTCCAGGTTGCCAACGCTCACATGGAGCGCGCCCTGCGCGTCATCAGCGTGGCGCGCGGACACGACCCCCGACGCTTCACGCTGCTCTCGTTCGGAGGCGCGGGTGGCCTTCACGCGGCTGACCTGGCGCGCGGCCTGGGCACCCCGCGCGTACTCGTCCCGCCGCTGGCCTCTACCCTGTCTGCCTTTGGAATGCTCGCCGCGGATGTCATCAAGGATTACACCCAGACCGTCATGCTCCCCGGTGACACACCCATCGCCGAACTTGCCGGTAGACTCGCGCCGTTCGCCGAGCGCGGACGCCGGGAAGTAAAAAAAGAAGGTATAACGGCGGACAGGATACGGGTTGAACGCTTCCTGGACATGCGCTACCAGGGACAGTCGTACGAGTTGATCGTCCCGTTTTCCGAGCAAGTAATGGCGACGTTCCACGAAATCCACCAAAAAACCTATGGCTATGCCCGGCCGGAAGCGCCGGTCGAGATCGTCAACCTGCGCCTGCGCGCCGTTGGCGAGACGACGCCGCCCCCGCTGGCTCCCCAGCCATTGAGCGGACCAGCCTCAACAGCCGCGCTGCTCGATAAAAGGGACGTGTTCTACACTGACGGCCGACTGGTGACGCCGTTCTACCGCGCTGAATCCCTCCGACCAGGCAACCGGCTCAGCGGCCCGGCGGTCGTGGTGCGCGCCGATACCACCATCCTGCTCGGCCCCGCTGACCAAGCGGAGGTGGATGTTTACAGCAACCTGATCATACAGGTAGGATAATAACATGGCCTACGACCCAATTAAACTGGAAATCTTCAAACATCTCTTCACTGCGGTCGCAGAAGAGATGGGCACGGTGCTGCGCAAGGCCAGTTACTCGCCCAACATCAAGGAACGCCGCGATTTCTCGTGCGCCATTTTCGACGCCCGGGGACGCATGATCGCCCAGGCCGCGCACATTCCAGTGCATCTCGGCTCGATGCCGTTATCGGTTGAGGCAGCCGTCAAAACCGTTAGGGTCCCCGAAGACCCTAAAGGTCTGCAGCCGGGTGACGTGATCATTTTGAACGACCCGTTTCGCGGCGGGACGCATTTGCCGGATATTACGATGGTTTCGCCTGTGTTTGGACCTATCCCTCCTAGCCCTCCTTCCCTACCAGGGAAGGGGGGTGCAGGGGGGTTAGGTCTGATTGGCTTCGTCGCCTCCCGCGCCCATCACGCCGACGTGGGCGGCATCACCCCTGGCTCGATGCCGGTGGCGCGCGAGATTTACCAGGAAGGTTTGATCATCCCACCGGTCAAGTTGATACAAGCAGGAAAACTCGACCAGGGCTTGCTCGACCTCATCCTGGCGAACGTTCGCACCCCCCAGGAACGCTCCGGCGATTTGTGGGCACAAGTCGCGGCCAATCAGCGCGGCGCAGAGCGGTTGGTCGAGCTGGTCGCCCGCTACGGCTTGGATGAAGTAAACGGGGCGATGAGCCAATTACTGGCTTACACAGAGCGCATGACCCGCCAATTGCTGACGGCCCTGCCCGAAGGTGAATATCAATACACGGACTACCTCGACGACGACGGTGTGCAGGATGAACCTGTGCTGATCAAAGCGACGGTGACCATCCACGGCGATTCGGCCAGGGTGGATTTCAGCGGCTCCGCGCCCCAGCAGCAGGGCAGCGTCAACGCCGTGTATGCCATCACACTTTCGGCGGTCTTTTACGTCTTCCGCTGCCTGCTGGGATTGGATGTGCCCAACAACGCCGGCTGTCTGGTTCCCATCGAAGTGATCGCCCCGCCCGGCACGGTCGTCAACGCCTTGCCACCCTCGCCGGTCGCAGGCGGCAATGTCGAGACATCCCAGCGCATCGTGGACGTGCTGCTGGGCGCGCTGGCGCAAGCCTGCCCGCAAAAGGTCCCGGCTGCCAGCCAGGGAACTATGAACAACGTGACCATTGGAGCCCCCCTACAGTCC
>JALHUM010000199.1 GCA_022865905.1 Anaerolineales bacterium
GAGCTGCACATTGAAGTACGGGATGAAATTCCCGCTGTTCATGGCGGCAAGTAGATCGGGATCAAGTGGCCTGGACATAGAACGTCACCTTCGGGACATTTAATATTTGCGATTTATGAATTACGATTATGGGCGGGTCACGACCCACACCTACAGATCAATATCTGGGAAATCAGGAAGGCAGATACGGACGCCTGGCTCGATGGTAAGGAATGACGAAAAAGAGGAAAGGTATTCGGTTGCAAGAAGCTTATACATCTGAACAACATCCTTGTTCATGTTGATCGTCTCGATGCGGTCCAGCGCGCGCATCTGTGCGGCGCGGCCGGCTGCGCCGATGTGGATAAAAGGTTCATCAGCGGCGGGGATCGTGGTGCCGGCTGCGTCATCGAGATCGTCAATGGTGTGGATGACTGAGTAAGAGATTTGGAGGACTTCCCCGGCGCTGACTTCGGACCTGGTCTCGACGATCCACTGTTCATCGCGTTGGTAGGCATAGAAAGTAAGTTCTTCGATGATATCTGGATCATCGTCATACAGTTCGACCTTTGTAACGTGACGGGTGATGAAATCGGCGGGGAGAACATGAACGCCGGTTGTAGCATCCACAGGGAGTTGATAAGTGCGGATTAGCGGACAACGGGAGGAATACTCAGAGAGCGCCCATCGTAGAGCCTGATCCACGTCATTGTTGCTGAAGATAGCAAGGCCAGCATCGGAAAGCAGGGCAAGAACGGACGTTCTAAAGGCAGCGAGAGCGGACATGGTTAAATCCTTTTGGGCGAGTCACGACTCGCCCCTACACTTGTGGGTTGATCCTTTCGGGCGAGTCACGACTCGCCCCTACTTGTGGGCACTTCGCGATGCGCACCTACATTCAAACGTGAAACAAAATCTGCCAGTGGGCAGACAATACATTCGGCGGCTCCGTACTTTATATCAAGGAAATCCTGACAAGCACGGCAAGACAGATCAATCTGATCATGTATGGAATTAGAAAACCAGGAAGGAACAGGCAGTGACTCACCAGGTTGCAAGTTATTTACTGGCAATCGGTAAGAATGGCGGGGCATATAACGCCACCTTTGGGCGACTGCCTGTTCCGAAGTGGTCATTTTATGGAAGATCGGCGAGAACGCGGTTTACTTTTAGGCAGGGAGTTAACTTTGCCTATTTTGGCAAAAGAGATAGCTTCTTCCATGTTATGGATGACCGGATTGACCGCATCCAAGACCTGATCACGATTGAAGGTCATCAAGGGACCCTGCTCGAAAACAATTACTACCTCATCAGGGGTAATCTTCCAGGCAATGGGGGTCATCTTGACCTTTTCCGCAAGAGCGGCAACTACGGCGGGAACTTTCTCAATAATCATGGCTACAACCTTTGCTCTAGCCTTTGAGTTTGGGAAAGCGGTCATCCAGGAAATCATAGATGCCGCTGGTGGTAAGGCCAATGGCCAGGCCGAAGAAGATGACGGCCATCCAGCCGGCATAGTCTACCGGCAGGCCCAGGGTGAGTTTGTAGGCGATAGCCAGGGCAAAGCCAAGGAGGAGTGAGAGGATCGTGAGGATACGACCTTTCAGGCCGAAGACCTTTAGGAACTCGATCAGGCCGAAGATGACGGCGATGAGGGGAATGCCGCCGATCAGGAGGGTGGAGAAATCTTGCATGGTAGTTTCCTTTCTTTTTGGGCGCATCGCGATGCGCCCCTACGAATATTTCGGTGGCCCCTGGCGGAGGAGGTACCGTCAGGGGCAGTACCGATAAAGTGCGTCTGCGCGTTGACTTCGCGCTTACGCTCAACGAATTGGGCACATCGTGATGTGCCCCTACTGAGAATTGGGCGGATCACAATCTCAGGGTGAAGTTGGCGACTGCACCGAGGAACTTACAGGTTCCGCCGCCC